>JAQUQY010000142.1 GCA_028715865.1 Syntrophales bacterium | reverse complement strand
TTTTTATTCGATTAACCTCTCCGGCCATTTTCCGATGCGAATCCAGCCATCCAAGCCTGTCGACGATCTCTTCCGGTTCAGCTTTCCAGACAGTGTAATCCCTTTCGTTGATGCGTCTTATAATATTTTCTTTCCGCAGCCGGCTACGGATTTCATCGATCAGCGGCAGATAGTCTTCAAAGCCGGACAAACGCATCGTTGTTTTCATTGGTATCATGTTCCTTTCCCGGCCAGCAGGCTTTTTGCCGCTTCCACGATATTTTCAATTGTTATTCCGAACTTTTCATAAAGAATGTTCGCAGGAGCGCTTGCCCCGAAACCCTTCATGCCCACGGCAATGCCTTCATGGCCCAGATAATGCCTCCAGCCAAGGACTGAGCCTGCCTCGACGGATACCCTGGCGGTCACGTGAGGCGGAAGGACCCTCTCCCGGTAGTCCCTGGGTTGGGCGTCAAATATGTCCCAGCTCGCCATGTTCACTACGCGAACGGCAATGCCATCCCCGGTGAGCTTTTCGGCGGCCGCGAGAGATAGCGAACACTCCGATCCCGTTCCAATAATTATCATTTGCGGCTCGTCCCCGGACGATTCCAGGAGAATGTAGCCTCCCTTCCGGATTTCCCCGGCGGCCCCCAGAAAGCTTCTATCCAGGACGGGAACCCCCTGCCTCGTCAGTACCAATGCCGTGGGTCCCTCTGTCCTGGTAAGCGCTATCCTCCATGCTTCCGCCGTTTCCCCGGCGTCGGCCGGGCGAATTACAGACAGGTTCGGCATCGATCGCAGGCTCATCAGGTGCTCCACGGGCTGGTGCGTGGGACCGTCTTCTCCCACACCTATGCTGTCATGGGAAAAAACGTAGATGACCCTGATCCCCATGAGGGCAGCAAGTCGCATGGATGGTCGCATGTAGTCCGAAAAAGTGAAGAAGGTCCCCGTGTAGGGTATTATGCCGCCGTGAAGGGCAAGTCCCGAGGCAACGGCTCCCATGGCGTGTTCCCGGACGCCGAAATGAATGTTTCTTCCTTCGTATCCCCAGGTCCCCCCCACGGAACCCTGCACGCCTTCGGAAGGAAAAGAATCGGGTGACTGGAAGTCACCCGCGCCCTTGACCCAGGCCAGGGTTGAGGGATTCAGGTCGGCCGTTCCTCCCACAAATTCGGGAAGTATAGAGCCAAGGGACTGCATGATGTCTTCCGATGCCTTTCGCGTTGCAATCGATTTTCCCTGTTTCTCAGCGAAAGAGGGCAGGCAATCTTCCCAGCCTTCGGGCAGGCGGCCCTCCATTACGCGCTCAAATTCGGCGGCTTCACCGGGGAAAGCCGACCGGTAGCTGTCAACGAGACCCCGCCATTCCGACTCGCGCGTGGCTCCATTTTCCTTCGATCTGTCAGCATAGGCCAGAACGCTGTCGGGAACATAAAATTCAGACGATTGGGGCCAGTTGAGATTCTTTTTCGCCTCCGCCGCCTCATCCTTCCCCAGCGGGGACCCGTGTGCGCCTGAAGTGCCCTGTTTTTTCGGGGATCCATAACCGATGATCGTGCGGACGGCAATAAGTGATGGACGGGATTCTTCCGCCCGGGCCGTCTTGAGGGCCTCATCGATGGCATCGATATCGTTTCCTTCTGCCACGTGCTGCACATGCCATCCCGCGGCCTCAAATCCCTTTCCTACATCTTCCGTAAAGGAAAGCGACGTTGTTCCGGCAAGTGATATCTTGTTGTCGTCATAAAGAAGTATCAACTTTCCCAGGCGCAGATGTCCAGCCAGTGAGCAGGCTTCCCGGGCTACGCCTTCCATAAGATCGCCGTCTCCGGCCAGAACGTAGGTGAAGTGGTCTACCAGAGGGTAGCCCGGCCGGTTGTAGCGGGCCGCCAGGAAGGCTTCTGCTATGGCCATTCCGACGGCATTGGCGATTCCCTGTCCCAGGGGGCCCGACGTAACTTCCACGCCCGGTGTGTGGCCGTACTCAGGGTGTCCGGGTGTAGTGCTGTTCCAGGTTCTGAAATTCCTTATGTCCTCAAGGGAAAGGCCGTAGCCGGTGATATGCAGCAGTCCATAAAGGAGCATTGAACCATGGCCCGCGGAAAGAACGAATCGGTCCCTGTCGGGCCAACGGGGATTGGAGGGATTGTGCCTCATGTGCTTCATCCAGAGGGTCGCCGCCATCGGGGCGCTTCCCATGGGAAGGCCCGGATGGCCGGAGTTTGCTTTTTCAATGGCGTCGACGGCGAGAAAACGCAGGGTATTGATGATATCGTTCATTAAGGCAGTTTCGTCACTCTTCATGCGGATCCTCCATGGATATTCTTGTATTGTGATTGCTCTTCAGCGCGGCCACGGGGGCAGAGTAGAAGCTTCCCCATGGACCATCGCATTAAAACAAGGATCGCATCATTTGGCAACAAATTTTCTTTTTTACCGGTTTGACGATTAAATAAACCATCCGCACCCCATGACACGCCGGACTATTGACAGCCCGAGGGTCTGGAAGTATACTCACCTCCCACCCAGGGAGGCCCACTAAGCGGCTGGATTCCAATTTGGCATAACCTGCTATTCGGCTATGGCGATAAGGCGGTTGGTGTGTGTTGCCTCGAGAGCGAATGATGGACTGAGACACTGATTAAAAAAATGTTTTTGATGACTTCGTAAAAAGGTTCGGATGCTTCGTTGGGCTTCATCCTTCGTCACTGCGACGCACCATAAGTGCGACTCATTCCTCAGGACTCGCCCGCCTTGCCTGCGGAACTTTACGAAGCCATCGGGTTCGATCCTGATTTCCCGGGAAATCAGGATTCGATGGCCCCAGCGACTTTTTACGGAACCATGGTTTTTTGTGTTTGAAAAAATAACATTTTCATTATAGTTTCATTCATCTTTTCTTTCCAGGATATAAAAATGCCGTCAAAAGAGGGACATTCACAAAGCGGCGTATCGGCGATAAGGCGAATTGAAGAGCATATTTCACGGATGCCCAGCCTTCCCGTGACGGTTACCAGGGTTCTGGATATCTGTAACAGGTCATCCACTTCCGCCTATGATCTAAACCGAGTCATCTCGCTTGATCCCGTTCTCACGGGTCAGGTTCTTAAACTGATCAACTCGGCCTATTACGGTCTGCGGAACAGGGTCACATCCCTTCCAAGGGCAATTATCATGCTCGGCATGAACACAATCAAGAACCTTGTGATAAGCACCGCCGTTCTCAACATACTGGACGACAGAAGCTCTGTCAGAGCCTTTTCCATGGAAAAATTCTGGTGTCATTGTTTATGCTCAGGCGTGGCGGCGAAGTGGCTGGCCGCGGTCAAGGGCGTTGCCGTTGAGGATCAGGAAGAATATTTTGTGGGCGGCCTTCTGCACGATCTCGGTAAAATTCCTCTGAACAACCTTTTCCCGTCAGAATACGGAGAAATTCTGACGACGGAATCGGTTGGTGGGAACGATCTCTGCAGGAGGGAACAGGAAGCCTTCGGCGTTGATCATGCGGAGATTGGCGGTATAATCGCCCGCAAATGGAAGCTTGGCGACGTGCTGGAGAACTGCATGCGCTACCACCACGAAACCTACCGCTCGGGTGAACAGGCCCTTTCAACTGTCCGCATTGTCGCTCTTGCCGATATGAGCGCTAAGCGTAGCGGCGTTTTTTGTGAAGGAGATTCACCATATGACGGGGACGCCCTGGACAGCCTGTCGTCACTGTGTGGTTTTTCTCAGATTGATATGGATGATCTGGATGAGACCCTTTCCGAGGAACTTGAAAAGGCCCGGATCTTCCTCCAATTGACATCGGCGGAGGAGGCGGAATGAAAATAAAAATCTGGGGCGTCCGCGGGTCGATTCCCAGTCCAGGCGCGGCGACGGTCCGCTACGGTGGCAATACCATCTGCCTTGAAATACGCTTTAAGGCCTCGGACCGTCTCATTATAATCGATGCAGGGTCGGGGATACGTTCTCTGGGCAAACACATTGTTCGCCATGATCTTCCCCGGGGATTGAAAGAGATTGATATTTTCCTTACACATACCCACTGGGACCATATCTTCGGTTTCCCCTTTTTCGCGCCCATGTATATAAAGGGCATGACTATACGCATTCACGGTCCGGCCGCCTATGAGGAAAATTTTCTTGAAAGAGTGATAGGCGGACAGTTCATGTACAGGTATTTCCCTGTTAGAGTCGAGGAACTGTCGTCAACTCTCAAATACATTGAGCTGGGAGAAGATGTTTTCGATCTGGGTGAAGGACTTCGATTAGTAACGAAATACCTGAACCACCCGGTAAGCTGCATGGGATACCGGTTCGAATATGAGGGCAAATCTTTTGTCACTGTTTTCGACACC
>JAQUQY010000141.1 GCA_028715865.1 Syntrophales bacterium | reverse complement strand
GTTCGAGCTACGGAGGGCTCATGGCTTCAATCTTCGCCAGCGTCAATGGTGCGGCTGTCCGCAAGCTCATTCTGCTGGCTCCGGCCCTTTCGCTGAAGGAATTCGAAAAATACAGGAACAGCCGAATCGAAATCCCCACGACAGTCTATCACGGAAGTAAAGACGATGTGGTTCCCGTCGAACCCGTGAGAAAGATCGCCTTGGAGGTGTTTACGAATCTAAGCTATAATATCATTGACGACAACCACCCATTGGAGGCGCGATTTAAACTGCTGGATTGGAAACGGCTATTGTGTTATGAGAAGCGACAATAAAGCGTTATCAGGATAACCTTCATAAAAGGGATCCCATGGAAGAAAAATACTCCCACAAAATAGTTATTAGATACACAGCGGATATCGTAGACAAACCCATTGTATGTCGACTGGCCAAGGAATTTGACCTGGATTTCAACATTCTCCATGCCCGGATTCTTCCTAAGCGTGAGGGTGTTCTGGCGCTTGATCTTTCTGGAACAAAAGATAATTTCTACAAGGGTATAGCCTTTTTAAAAGAAGCGGGCCTGAAGGTCGAGTCCCTCTCCAAGAGCGTAACACGCAACGAGGACCGCTGCGTGCATTGCGGCGCATGCCAGGCATTCTGTTCAACGGAAGCGCTCTGCATGGACCCCTTGTCTGTGAAAACAATCTTCGATCCCGACAAATGCAGCGGCTGCTCGGTCTGCGTAAAGGCATGCCCGGCGCGTGCCATGGAGATCAACCTGATCTGAATGGTTTTTTATTTTTTTGAAGTATTCTGAAAAAGTACCTCAACAGCCTGTGCTTCATTGTGCTTTATTCTCTGTCGGAAAAAAGATCCCTTCCCTTTTCAACCATTTTATCAACGGTTTCAGCTATGTCCCTTCCCTTTTCCACAACGTCGCCACTACGGTCACGTATTTCGGAAAGGTTGCTTTTAAAGCGTTCCGGAAATTCCTCCGGCGCCTTGTAGTAGGAATAGCCCGCAAGGACCATAAACACGGCGAGCGAGATAAGCGCGTATTTTAGTATTTTTTTCAGCAGAAAAAAAAATACAATTCCCGCCGACAGAATCACCAGCAACGCCATGAGTGGGTTATCAACAAGGTAACGCAGCATATTCTCCATATATCAAAGCTCCCTGGCAGCAGTTCCACGAGGTGTTTCAGCGGCCCTTTCCGGAACCGCTATCACATTAATCAGGCACATCTGGCGCATAAACTTATCGGCTCTCCAGCATTCACATTTACTGATGAACTTATATCAAAGAAAGGGCAATTACAAGACGGCCACTTTTGCCAAAATTCACAAACCAGGAATAACATGAGTGTCCGGCGGTTAAGGCCCTGTAACTACAGCGGAGGCGGCAGGCTTAAATAGCAGTGGCCTTGATAATTTTATATGATTGAATTACTATGCGTCACCCACAACAAAACAGCAATGGACTCTTCCTGGAAAGGAATCGGCATGCACGGCTGGCGAGGCGCCATTCTGAAAATTGACCTCTCATCAAAAACCTTTCACAGGGAGAATCCGAACCCCCTTATTCTCAGGGAATGTATCGGAGGCCGGGGACTCG
Source organism: Syntrophales bacterium (assembly GCA_028715865.1). Taxonomy (GTDB): domain Bacteria; phylum Desulfobacterota; class Syntrophia; order Syntrophales; family UBA2210; genus MLS-D. The sequence continues at coordinate 2,771 of JAQUQY010000141.1, read as the reverse complement.
CCGGGTTTTATCTCATGGAACACTGCACCCGTTCCTGGGATGACCCCCTTACACCCCTTCTCTTTTTCACAGGTCCTCTGGTGGACACACCATCCCCCACTTCCGGAAGAATGACCATAATGTCCCTGTCGCCTCTTACGGGAACTGTGGGCGATTCATCGGTCGGGGGAGGTCTGGGAACCATGATAAAGCGGGCCGGCTGGGACGGCATTGTAATATCAGGAAGAAGCGAGAGCCTCTCGGGAATCGAAATCATCGATGATCAGGTCCTCTTTAAGGATGCCCGTTATCTTGCAGACATGAGGGTGGGCGATGTCAACTCCAGCCTGCCCGGGAAGGGGTCCATTCTTGCCGTCGGCCCCGCCGCCGAGCATGGCGTTCTCTTCTCCAGCCTCGTAGTTGACGGTCATTACGGGGCCGCTCGAAACGGCATCGGTCTGGCCTTTGCCTCCAAGAACCTTAAATACATAACCGTCTTGGGGAGTGGCCGCGCAAGCGTGAGCGATGAGGAAGGCCTGAAAAGAGCAACCGATAAAATACAGCGCCTCATCGCAGATTCGCCGGTTCTGCTGGGCGAATTTGGCATAGCGCATTTTGGAACACCGGCGCTATACGACCTGACGCATTCACGGCGAATGATGCCAACGAATAACTTCAGGAAAACGTCCTTCCCCCCGGCGCCTTCCATGAATGCCTTCAATATCAAGAAAACTTACAAAACCATCAATAGGGGATGCAACGGGTGCCATATCCAGTGCAAAAAAATGTCGAACCTGGGGGAAGCCCTGCCTGAATTCAATACGCTTTCACACTTCAGCGCCCTTCTTGAAAACGAAGATCTTTCTTCCGTCATAGAGGCAAACCGCCTATGCAATGAACTGGGAATGGATACCATATCAACGGCATCGACTATCGCCTGCCACGCTGAAATCGAAGGCCGACGTCTTTCACCCCGGGAAATTAAAGACCTTGTTCTTGATATCGGTGAGGGCAGAGGAATCGGCATTGACCTGGGCAGGGGTTCATACAAATACGCCCTGGAACGCGGCAGGCCTGAAAGCTCCATGTCCGTAAAAGGCCAGGAACTTCCCGCCTTTGACCCCCGTGGAGCCTGTGGTATGGCCCTTTCCTACGCTGTTTCTACCCGTGGCGGATGCCATTTGCGTGCCTATCCAATAGCCCAGGAAATCGTTCGAAGGCCTGTAGCCACCGACCGGTTTACCTTCAGCGGCAAGGCTCGTATCATAAAAATTGCTGAAGACCAGAATGCCGCGGTAGATTCTCTTACGGCCTGCCGCCTTGTTTTTTTTGCCGCCACCCTTGAGGAATACGCGAAGACTCTCAGGGCGGTCACGGGCATTGATTACACCGAAAGGGAAATCCAGCAGGCCGGCGAGCGTACTTGCTTCCGGGAACGCATTATGAACGCCCTAAGGGGCTTCACCGGAGACGACGACGATCTGCCCCGCCGTTTTTTTCTGGAGGAGGGATCAAGCGGCATCAACATGCCGGTTCCTCCCCTTGACCGAAAAACCTTTCTAAGGGCGCGATCAAACTACTTCATTGCCCGCGGGCTCGATGAAAGAGGGATTCCCACAATAAAAAAGGCTGACGAACTGGGACTTACATGGAAGACCTGATTCATAAATACGCGCAAAAGCTTGTGCTTCGAGGGCTTGCGGATGAGAAGGACCCCCTTCTGGGAGCAAGGGACGCGGAGGTGATCTGGAATAGAAAGGACCCGAAAACAGAAATTCTGGAAAAAGCCTTTCTTGAACTAGGCGTTAATGCCGTTTTATTTTCAAGGCCCCGGGAACCATACAGGACAATAATAGAATACCTGTGTGAAATGTCGCTAAAATCAGCGAGTAATCCGCAATACGGAGCGACGGCCGCCCTTGTTCCCAACCTTCCCCTGGCGGAAAGATTCAGCGAATCATCGCTTATTCCTGTTTTACAAAGGAGAAAAAGAGCCGTAATACCGGGTTACGGCATAGTTTCCACAGGAACATTAACTCCTGAACAGGCTTTCGTCACCTTCAGTTACCTGTGCTTCAGCTGCTTCGTAAATTTTTTTTCTGAGATTCTTCGAAAAAAAAGACAGGGTGAAATGACCGAAGAGGACAGGGCAACTTTAAATGCCGTAACTGATATGATGGACAAGCAAAAAGAAGAATCCCTCGGCCTTCTTCGGGGACCATACAACGATGAGTCGATGGTTTTCAAGGCTATCGAGGAGGCGGGACGAAGGGTGGTCTCCTGTGATCTCGTGGACTCCTATTTCGGTAACCTGTCCTATCGATATGCAAACAAACTCTACATCAGCCAGACAGGCAGCTCTCTGGATGAGCTGCAACACTGCATTGACCCCTGCCCCCTGGATGGTTCATCCTGCGTCGCCATTACCGCTTCGAGCGAGTTTAAGGTCCATCTTGACATCGCGCGGACTACGGACATGAAGGCTATCCTGCACGGCCATCCAAGATTTTCTGTTATTATTTCAATAGATTGTGGCGAATATGATTGTCAAAACCTGGGAAAGTGCCATGGACAATGCCACAGGGACAGATATTTCGGCGACATCTCCATAGTGCCGGGCGGATTTAAAAGGGGCCCCTCCAGCCTCTATAGAACTGTTCCACAGGCACTTAAGAAATCGGGAGCCGCTATTGTCTACGGGCATGGCGTTTTCACCACTGGGATGGAAGACTTCAATGAAGCCTTCAACCGGATGCTAACCATAGAAAAAGAATGTCTCGAAGAGTATTACC
>JAQUQY010000140.1 GCA_028715865.1 Syntrophales bacterium | reverse complement strand
AGATGTCAATGACCACCCGGAACAGGCGGAGATGCTGGCAAAGCGAGTCAGGGGTATCAGGTGCAAGTTCAATCTCATTGCCTATAATGAACATCCGGAAAGCGATTTTCGGACACCATCTAATGAAAGGATTGCCGCCTTTCAGAAGATTCTCCTAAGACACAATCTCACAGCCGTCGTTCGTAAAAGCAATGGACGTGACATCATGGCCGCCTGTGGCCAGCTGAAGGGGGCCTTTCATATATAACCAGTGGGGGGTGATGCTTTTCCATGGATACTTATGTTAAAAATCAGATATTTTTTTAGTCTTGGAAAAAGTAAAAAGAACTGGATTTACCCTTTCTGGTGTGTTATAACTCGGCCTAATTCCCCTGAACACGCTATTTCTATTGTGGAGGAACCTGCTGCCTGCTATGAAGCGGAAACGGAGTGCTGTGATATCGACTTTTCGGAAGAACCACTATGAACGTCATACCGTTAAGGCGGCCCGGGCTATCGCCGCGGCCTTTTTTACTGGTATCGCCATCATTGACAGGTTTTATCAGATAGGTCCATTTCTCTCCGGGCGCAAATCGTCTTCGGAGATGTGGCAAATCAATTCATTCTGTTCCCATAAGAGCAAGATTGACGCTCGAGAGTGGCCCCTTCTCAGGGTAATGTCTCTCAACACAGCCCATGGCCGAAAGGAGGGTTCCCACGGAATTCTCAACGGCGAATTGACCACCAGGTCTAATCTTGGCGACATCGCGAATCTTCTTAGACGCCTTCGGCCTGATATTGTTGCTCTTCAGGAAACCGATGGTCCATCCGCGTGGAGCGGCATGTTTGATCATGTAAAGTATCTTTCGGACAGGGGACACTACCCCTTCTCAGTGCTGGGCGAACATGTAAGGGGCAAACTGAACGTCTACGGTACAGCCCTTCTTTCGAATCTTCCTCTTGAGGATCCTCTTTCAATGCGATTTTCTCCAGCGCCTCCCACTTTCTCAAAGGGAGCCGTCATTTCGACAGTCAGGATACCCGGAACGCCGGAAAGGGCTATCGACGTTGTTTCGCTTCACCTTGATTTCGCGCGGAAGTCGGTGCGTATGCGACAGGTTGAAGAACTGGTTGATGGACTGATAAATCGTGCTAATCCTCTCATCATAATGGGTGATTTCAACTGCGAGTGGACCACAGGTGAGCCGTCACTGCCATTCCTGGCGCGGCGCCTGAACCTGAAGGCCTTCCGCCCGGAAGCCACAAACATGGTCACCCACCCCACATCACAGCGTCGCCTGGACTGGATTCTCCTGTCCAGTGAACTCGAGTTCTGGAGCTATCGCACCATCCAGGAGCCTCTTTCGGATCATTTGGCCGTCGTTGCCGAAATAGGGCTTGCCTCCTGATCCCTTATCCTATCAAATATTTTTTACCCCAAACCCGCCTGAGCCTCAGTGAATTTCCAACCACTGAAACGGAGCTCAGGGCCATGGCGGCGGCGGCATACATTGGATTGAGAAGGATCCCGAAGAATGGATAGAGAACTCCCGCGGCGATTGGAATTCCAACGGTATTGTAAAAAAAGGCCCAGAAAAGATTCTGCCGTATACCACGCATAGTGAGAAAAGAGAGTTTGATTGCCGAGTCAACAAGTCTGAGGTCGTCCCGAATAAGGGTTATATCGCTGACCTCAGCGGCGATATCTGTGCCGGCTCCGATAGCCATACCAATATCGGCTTGGGCCAGAGCGGGCGCATCGTTGATGCCGTCCCCCACCATGGCCACCACCCTGCCCTCTTCCTGAAGCAATCTGATTTTTTCGGCCTTGCCGCCGGGAAGAACTTCCGCCTCCACGTGATCTATGCCAAGCTGGCTCGCCACAACGACTGCGGTACGAATGGTGTCGCCGGTTATCATTACGACCTTGAAGTTCCTGTCCTTCAGAAGCCTCACCGCTTCCTGCGCCGATTCCCTGGGCACATCGGCAAAGGCGGCCAACCCGATGGTGCGACCGTCAATGGCTAAATATGCAACGGTCTTTCCTTGGGCCATGATATCGCCGACGGATTCGCCGAAATCTTCAATGGATATCCCCTCATTTTCCATCAGCTTCCGATTGCCCATCACAACTTCCCGTCCTTCCAGGATGCAGCGGGCGCCCATCCCGGCCAAGGCGGCAAAATTCTCAACCGCACGGGGCTTGATACCATGCCGGAGGGCATGTTCTGTAACGGCCGACGCAAGGGGGTGCTCCGACGGTGCCTCTATGGAAGCCATAAGTTCCAGCACTTCCTCTTCCGTAGAATCTGGTAGTGAAACAATATCAGTAACAACGGGCTCGCCACGTGTCAGCGTTCCCGTCTTGTCAAATACCACCGTGTCGATTCTGCCGGCCTTTTCCAGAGTCTCGCCTCCCCTGATGAGGATGCCCTGTTCGGCGCCCAGCCCCGTACCAACCATGACCGCCGTGGGCGTGGCCAGTCCCATGGCACATGGACAGGCGATAATGAGAACTGAAACAAAGTTCAGAAGAGCCCGGTCGAAGTCGTAGCCGGAAATCAGGAAATACCATACAGCGAAGGTAACAAAGGCTATAACGATAACTACAGGAACGAAAATTGAAGCCACAAGGTCGGCAAACCGCTGGATGGGCGCCTTCGAACCCTGCGCCTCTTCCACAAGGCGTATTATCCTGGCCAGGGCTGTTTCAGCTCCTATGGCCATGGCCGTGAAATAGAAGCTTCCACTTTGATTAACCGTCCCTCCGAACACACTGTCTCCGGGATTTTTTTCTACCGGCATGCTCTCGCCAGTGAGCATCGATTCATCTACGGCGGAACTCCCTTTTTCAATTACTCCGTCGGTAGGAATGCTCTCACCGGGCCTGACCAGGACCGTCATCCCTTTCTGGAGGGCTTCGAGGAGTACGTCCCGCTCCTCCCCGTCAATTACAACCCGTGCGGTTTTGGGCTTCAGCCTGAAAAGCCGCTTGATTGCCTCTGAAGTTCTGCCCCTGGCCCGCACCTCCAGAAGACGGCCCAGGAGCACAAGGGTTACGATCATGGCGGCGCCTTCGAAATAAACATGGGAAGCCACTTCGGCGCCTTCGAAAAAATTTGGAAAAACAATGGCGAATATCGAATATAGGTAGGCCGAGGTTACACCCACCACGACCAGCGTATTCATGTCCGAGGTCTTTTGGAGGGCCGCTTTCAGGGCGCCCACATAGAATCTTCCTCCCACCCAGAAGACAACAGGAAAGGTCAGAACCGCAAGGATCAACAGCATAGTGTTGTGGGGAATAAAGGACAGGAAGGGAAACCAGTGCCGCATGGTGCCCATCATGATGAGGATCGAAAGTACTGAACCCACGCTGACCTTTATGGTCAGCTCACGCATTTCCTCTTTTTGCGCGGCCTCAACGGCATCTTCACCTTCTGCCCCGGCCTCACCGAGATATTCATAGCCGGCATTGCGCAGAACTTCAGCTATTGTGGACAGGTCGGGGCTTCCCGGCTCGTGTATAATCGTGGCCGTTGACGTGGCAAGATTCACCGAAGCATCCCTGATGCCAGGAACATCTTTCAGGGCTAACTCAACACGCCGTACGCATGCGGCACAGGTCATGCCCCCAACCAGAACGGACCTTTTCACGGCACCCCCGTCACTGCCAGCCGACATCTCTATGATGCCGTACCCCAGTTCTTTGATTTTCTGCTTCAAGACCTCGCGATCTGCCAGTGCCGGATCGTAACTCACATTAGCCGTTTCGTTAGCCAAATTAACAGAGACTCTGTGAACGCCACCCATTTCACTGAGACCCTTCTCGATTCTGCGTACACAGGATGCACAGGTCATTCCCCGAACATTGAAGCGCTCTTCAGTCAACTTCGTAACCAGCCTTCCTTATACGATCACGAACAACCTCCAGAGACACCGGAATAGCCTCAGTGAATGTGGCCTCCCCGTTTTCAAGGTCAACGTTCACATCAGTGACCCCTTCTATTCCCTCTAGAGCTTTCGTTACCGCGGCGACACAATGGCCACAGGACATTCCCTTGATTGTTATCCTTTTCATAGATTTCCTCTTCCTTAAAAAACATGCAGTCCTTAAAGTCTTTTGCGCGACAACCTCCACTTTACATTTTTATATACACACTTTCACCATTCCTGTACATTCTCGGGCCAATAAAAGGTGATTCCAAGTCCCTGCAAGTATAGCGGGACTTGGAACCGCAAAAAAAGATTCCAGGCAAGCAAAATTGCATTGATGAGGCATTCCGGTTAATTCCCGGCACAGAAGTTCCCTGGCGCTTTTAATCGCTTTTTGGTTTTCCATCGGACTCTTAAAGTGATATACTTTCCAAGTTATGCATAAATAACACATCCCGCAAGGAGAATATTGACGATGCAAGGCAAGGAA
>JAQUQY010000139.1 GCA_028715865.1 Syntrophales bacterium | reverse complement strand
CATTCGGCGTTTTTGATCACAAAACAGTCCGGCTTCTCCAGAATCTCGTATTGGCCGTTGGCTTCAATTATCAGGTCGTCCTTCTTCAGGTCCCCGTCTTTGGGAACCAGCATCATCCTGCCCAGCGGAATGCCGCTCTCCTTCAAAACATTCATTATTCCCTCCAGCATGATAGATATTGATGTGCAGCCCTAAAAAATTCCCTACGTTCCTTCACCTGGTATTCAGGGAAGCATAGAGACTAATGCTTTTTGCGGGTTCATCATTTTTTGTAAATTCGTCGCAAAACCTGCGCCCGTATGGACTGTCTGTGAACAGGGACCGCTTCAAACCAGCAGGAGCCCTGTCCAGGTCACTTCTTCCGAAATGGGAAAACTCGTTGAAAGCCCCGCTTTAATAGCAGTTTCGACCACGTCTATGCCCATCGCCTCCATTGAAGGCCGGGCCTTAAAGGGATTGCGGCATCGGTTCCCCCCGTTTACGGCCACGCATTCTTCACAGAGCCTGCAGCATCCCCCTATCAATCCAGCGGCGAAACGGAATTTACGCTCAAATGCCCACTTTTCCGCGAGATTTACAAGCTCGTGGAGCTTCTTTGCCGGGGCGTAAATCTCGGCTCTATCGTCCTTGCCGGCAACCTCCGGCAAAGGGGCTCTGACCTGAATTAAAAAAGCAGCTTCGTAACGGGACAGGGCGTCCCTGAAAAACTCGACGGAAGGAACAAAGGGAGGGCACATAAGATTTCTGCCGTAACTGTCGCATAAAGGGATTCTGCATTTCAGACGAACCCGCTCATCAACAACTATGTCGGCAATATCGATCAGTCTGACAGCCGAGGCGCTCCGCCGCCTGAGGCGCGGCAGGATATGCTTCAGCAACTTTTCTGGTTCCGCCCTGACTTCAGCCGTTTTCATCCTCCCCGTCCCAGGCGTTTCTCAATACTCGATGCCCGCTCTTTCCTTTATTCCCTGGCTCAGGTGATGTTTCACCTCTTTTACTTCACTTACCATATCCGCAAGCGCTATTATCTCATCGGGTGCGTATCGGCCGGTCAAGACCAGGTCCACCTTGTCAGGCTTCGCCTTGATCATCTCAATTACATCTTCCACGGGAAGGAGATTGAAATCCATGGCGATATTGATTTCGTCGAGGATTATCATCTGATATTCACCGGAAGAAATGGCATTTTGGGCAATCGACAATCCCTTCCGGGCAAGTTCGATATCGACAGGAGCGGGATTGTTTTTCATTACGAAGCTATCCAGCCCGCATTGGATCGTTGTGAAACTGCCGGCGAGGTATTTCTCCGACGCCAGAACTTCGCCGTATTTTTTCTCCTTCATGAACTGGATCATCAGAACCTTCCTGCCGTGGCCGACACTCCGAAGGGCCTGGCCGAGCGCGGCCGTCGTCTTGCCCTTCCCGTCGCCCGTGTAGACCAGTACCAGTCCGCGGTTGTAGCGCTCCATTGTTTCTTTTATAGTATCTTCCATGCTATTTTCACTCGCCCCCGAAAAAGAGCCCGGGACGCCGCGTTGGCGGCCCTCCCGGGCTTCCTGGTTCATAAACCGGAACCTGCCTTCAACATGTTTTCAAAAAACGTCCGGCGATGTCTTCAGCCAGCGTGTAGGGGTCCGTTTCCTTTTTCATCAGCTTTTCAATCATTACATCCAGCTCCCCGTTGGCTACAAGAGAGTTAAGCACGGGGTCCAGAACGGAACAGCGTATGGCCTCATTCAGTTCCATGGAAGTTTTCCTGTGAGCCCAACTGCCCAGCAGCCCGTTTTTAACAAGGTGCTTGTAATGCTCATCTATAGTGTCAGACAGTTCGTCCAGGCTTTTGCTGAAGCTAACGGGTTCAAAAGCGTTTTCACTCTTGAGTATGGGAGGACGCCAGCCTGCCTGAAAGGCGGACTCCGGAGCCATATCAAGCATGGCCATTATTTCCCTTCTCAGCTTGGATGATCCTTCCCTCTCCGCCTTGTTGATGATGAAGATGTCCGCGATTTCGAGAATTCCGGCCTTTATAGCCTGAATCTCGTCACCCATGCCGGGAATTAAAACCACAACCACAGTGTGGGAATGATTCATAATATCCACTTCCTGCTGGCCTGTACCCACAGTCTCCACCAGGACAATGTCTTTGCCCATGACGTCCATTACGTGTATGGCGTCACCCACTGCCTTGGAAAGACCACCCAGCGCCCCGCGCGTTGCCAAGCTCCGCACGAAAACACCAGGGTCTTCCGCGTGGCGCTGCATGCGTATGCGGTCGCCAAGTATCGCCCCGCCCGTGAAGGGGCTGGTCGGGTCAACGGCCAGCACTCCCACGGTTTTACCCTTTTTCCGGAAGGACTCCACCAGACCGTCCACGAGAGTGCTTTTCCCCGCGCCTGGCGATCCCGTCAATCCAATAACATGCGAATGGCCAGTGAGCGGAAAAATATGCTTCATTGTGGCACGGGCTTCACTTGACCCATCTTCCAGATTGCGGATCAAACGGGATGCCGTCCTCACATCCCCGGATTGAATTTTTTTAACTTTTTCCATACCATTATTCTCTCGGTTTGACATTTGCTTTAAACCAATCAACGATGCCGTCAAGGGTCGCGCCGGGGACAAACACGGCCTTGAGGCCCGCGTCATAAAGTAACTGGAAATCCTGATCCGGAATAATGCCGCCGCCGACGACTGTTATATCATCGCCGCCACGCTCCCTAAGCTGTTCCACAACGGCCGGAAACAGGTAACGATGGGCGCCTGAAAGGCAGCTTAAGCCCACCACGTCCACGTCTTCCTGAATTGCCGCGGCAGCGATCTGCTCGGGCGTCTGGTGACAGCCCGTGTAAATAACTTCAAAACCCGCGTCTCTGAAACACCGCGCCAAGACCCTGGCGCCACGATCATGTCCATCCAGTCCCGGTTTTGCAACCATCACTCGAATTTGATTACTCGACATTTTTAACGTTCCTCCTCATTCATTCTCTTAGTAGGGTCCCGGGTCGCGGTATTCACCGTAGACTTCGCGATAAACGTCACAGATTTCCTGGACACTGGCCAGGCTCTTCACGGCCTCGATGCAGTAGGGCATCACATTGTCGCCCTTCTTGCAGGCGGTTTTGATGTCGTCGAGAGCCTTCTTGACAGCCTTGCCGTCCCTTTTCCTGCGGACAGCACTAAGCCGCTCAATCTGGTTTGTTTCCACGCTATCGTCAATTTCGACCAGAGGAATGGGAGTAGCCTCATCGGATACATACTTGTTGATGCCGATCATGATCTTTTCGCCGGCGTCGATCTGTCTCTGGTAGAGATAGGCGGCGTCGGAAATTTCAAGCTGTGGATACCCTTTTTCAATGGCCGCCACCATGCCGCCCATTTCGTCGATCTTGTGAATGTATTCCCAGGCCTTCTCTTCCATCTCGTTGGTAAGGGCCTCGACGAAATATGATCCCGCGAGCGGATCGATGGTGTTGACCACACCTGTCTCCTCGGCGATGATCTGCTGGGTTCTGAGAGCGATCTGAACGGCATGGTCCGAAGGCAGACAGAGAACCTCGTCAAGGGAGTTCGTGTGCAGAGACTGGGTCCCGCCGAGCACGGCGGAAAGGGCTTCCGTAGCCGTGCGGACTACGTTGTTGTAGGGCTGCTGTGCCGTGAGGGAGCATCCCGCCGTCTGTGTATGGAAGCGCATCCACCAGGATCGCTCATCTTTGGAATTGTAGCGTTCACGCATGGCCTTTGCCCAGATTCTGCGTGCGGCCCTCAGTTTGGCTATTTCCTCGAAGAAATCGATGTGAGAGTTGAAGAAGAAGGACAGCCGCGGGGCGAATTCGTCGACTTTGAGACCCTTGCGCCGGATCACGTCCTCAACGTATTCCATTCCGTCCCTGAGCGTGAAGGCCAGTTCCTGAACAGCAGTCGCGCCCGCTTCACGGATGTGATAGCCGCTGATGGAAATCGTGTTCCAGCGGGGAACATACTTGGTACCGAACTCCACGGTGTCGCTGATCAGTTTGACTGAAGGATCGGGGGGGCACATGAGCGTCTTCTGCGCTATGAATTCCTTCAGCATGTCGTTCTGAATGGTTCCACCGATCTTTGTAAGGGGGATACCCTTGATTTCCGCGGCGGCGCAGTACATTGCCCAGAGGGCCGTCGCCGGGGGGTTGATCGTCATGGACGTGGTGACCTGGTCCATGGGGATGCCGTCCACGAGCTGCAGGAAATCTTCCAGGGTGTCTATGGCCACGCCGCACTTTCCGCACTCGCCTCTCGCCTTGGGGGAGTCAGTGTCGTAGCCCATAAGGGTTGGAAAATCGAAGGCCGTGCTGAGGCCCGTCTGGCCTTCCCTGAGCAGCATGTGCCAGCGCTCGTTTGTGGTCTTGGCGTCGCCCATTCCGGCAAACATCCTGAAAGTCCAGTACTTGCCGCGATACCCTGTTGCCTGATTGCCCCTCAGGTA
>JAQUQY010000138.1 GCA_028715865.1 Syntrophales bacterium | reverse complement strand
GTTCAGTTTCCCGGGGGGCTGGGGACGTCTTCCGGAGGCGACCGCGATATGGCGGTCGCCCTTTCACGGGCCGCCGTTGCCTGTGGTGTGGACGGCGTTTTTCTGGAAGTTCATCCCCGTCCCGAAAGCGCTCTCTGTGACGGGCCCAATTCTCTTTCTCTAGATATGCTTCCACGGCTTCTGGGGGTTCTGAAGGATATCGATGCCATCACCAGAAAGGATATAACCTGATGGAAGTCATAAACGAAGACCTGACACAAAAAATATCGGGAATAAATTTTCTCATAACCGACGTTGACGGTGTTCTCACCGACGGCGGCATCATAATGGACCACATGGGCAACGAGTCAAAGATATTCAATGTACGGGACGGCCACGGCATGAAGATGCTGATTCGCTACGGAATTGGAATTGCCTTTCTAACGGGAAGGGAATCTCCCGTTGTGGAGCGGCGGGCCAGGGATCTCGGAATCACAGAGGTGTACCAGAATGTAAAAAACAAGGGCGCCTTCATGATCGAGTACCTTGCCCGGACAGGGTTGTTTCCGGAGCGTATCGCTTATGTTGGCGATGACATAGTCGACATTCCGGTTTTCAGGATCGTCGGTTTTTCCGTTGCCGTCGCCGACGCTTCCCCCGAAGTCAGGAGTGTCGCCGACTATGTAACGCGTGCCAATGGCGGAAGAGGAGCGGTACGGGAAGTGTGCGAGTTGATTCTCAAGGCCGGCAATAAATGGCCCGACGTTGTCCGACGCTATGGAATTGATTGAAGGTGAGGGAGGATATCGAGGCAAAAAAATATAACGACATTCCGCTTAAGGAAGCCGCGCTTTTGGGGCTCACTGAAGGTTGGTGAATGAGAAAGGCGGTTGCCCTTTACTTAGAGGAATAGTGGTGATATATCTCAGCTATACAGGGGCGGCGCCCCTGTATCGAACTTTACGATACATGAAGGGAAGGACAACCTGATTCCCTGAGGCGTTCCCGCTCTCTCTCCACATGGTTCGCCCATGGGATTTTCAGTTCCAATGGCAGCTTGTGCGGCTTCGATACCCCATATTATGGATTCTTGTCTGCGCTCTGGCAGTTGTGGCAACCGGAGCGGTTCTGTGGAGGATCTATTTCCCCGGAGACAAGGCGGCTCGAGCCGTACTTGAAGTTGTTTCGGAGGCGGTGGATCTGGAGGTGAAGGATTTCCGCTACTCTCAGGTGGGAGACCCGGATTTTCACTGGGAGGTAAGGGCGGACCGGGCATGGTACCGTAAAAGGGATGAAGAGGTACACCTCGAAGAGGTGGCGGTGAAGTTTATATCCCACGGCGGAAGCACATACCTGATGACCGGGGAAAGGGGAGTTCTCCACAACGAATCGGGGGACATGGAGATTTCAGGAAACGTGGTTGTTGTCTCTGGAACAGGGGAAGAGATGAAAACGAAAACCCTGAGGTACCGGTCTCTCGAAAGGCATGTTTTTACTGACGATGAAGTTGTCATGAATAGCGAAACCATGGTGGTCTCCGGGCGTGGCATGACCTTCGCCCTTGATGGAAATGAACTGGTACTTTCTTCTAACGTGAAAGCGGTTATTAACGATGCGTCGTTGTTTCACAATTTACAGTAAGGCTGAGAGGGCGGGCTGCGGGCTGCTAATATTACTCATGCTGTACCTGATTCCAGGCTCATCTCTTGCGGCGTCTCCGCGTGAAGGCGCCGAAATGAGGGGGCCCGTCACAATCACCTCGGACCGAATGGAAACATTTGACGATGGATCGCAGGTAATTTTTTCCGGAGCCGTAAGGGCCATACAGGGAGATGTGACGGTGGATTCCGATATTCTCAGGGTTTACTATCTCCAGGGAGCCGGAAGGAGCGGCGGATCTCTGGGAGGCGGAATAGAAAAAATAGTGGCCGAAGGAGATGTTTTAATCAGGAATGAAACGTCCGTGATGACTGGTGACCACGCCATACTGCATTATGAAAATCAAACCATTGTTATGACTGGTGACAGGGCCTCTTTGAAAGATGGGGAAAATGTGGTTGAGGGTGGCAGGATTACCTGGTTCCTGGCCGAGGGAAGAGGCATTGTTGATGATTTGAAGGGAGGAAGGGTTACGGCAACAATCCAGCCGGATACCGAGACGCAGGGTGAGTGAAAGCAAGATGGCCCGAAGCCGCGATGGCGCTACCATGAAACTGTTTGCCAGACAGCTGGTAAAGAAATATGACGGAAGGGCGGTAGTAAACGGCATTGACCTTGACGTCGATAGGGGCGAGGTTGTCGGCCTTCTCGGTCCAAACGGGGCCGGTAAAACGACCTCATTCTATATGATAGTGGGTCTGGTGAAGCCCGACTCCGGGGCCGTGCTGCTGGGGGATGAGGACATCAGCAACTTTCCCATGTACGTTAGAGCCAGGAGAGGCATAAGCTATCTTCCACAGGAACCTTCCGTTTTCCGTAAGTTGACGGTGGAAGAAAATATAATGGCCATACTGGAAACCCTCGATATTGGCGGTCAGGAACGCCGGGAGCGCCTGGAGGAGCTTCTGGCTGAACTCAATCTTACGCAGATCGCCAGGAATATGGCATATTCGCTCTCGGGCGGCGAGAGAAGAAGGGTGGAAATCACAAGAGCCCTCGTAACCTCACCTCTCTACATATTGCTTGACGAGCCCTTCGCCGGCATTGATCCCATTGCCGTAGCCGATATTCAGGCAATCATTAAGCGACTCAAGGAAAAGAACATCGGTGTTCTGATTTCTGATCATAACGTAAGGGAAACACTGAAAGTATGCGACCGTGCCTATATCGTAAACGAGGGATCAATACTGATGGAGGGTTATCCCGGGGAAATAGCCGCCAGCGAGATGGCCAAAAAGATATACCTTGGGGCCGATTTCGGTCTGTGATGGCCGTTTAATTGTCTCACCGCTTTTATCTTCGCTTGGGTGGTTTAGGGCTGGAGGAGCCTCTGAATTGTTGTATATGTTAAAATGAAAGAAAGTAAAGGCGTTGCCGGAAAATAATCATGGCTTTCGAACTGAAACAGAATTTGAAGCTGACACAGCAACTCATCATGACGCCGCAGCTTCAGCAATCTATAAAGCTCCTGCAGCTTTCCAGGCTTGAGCTGGTAAATGCCATCAACCAGGAGCTCCAGGAAAACCCAATGTTGGAGGAGGAAAACTTAGACAACGAAGTTGCCGTCGATCATGTTCACGAAATTGGCGAAGAAGAAGGTAAAGCCCCTGAAATATCAAAGGAAATAACTGGAGAAGGCGACGGGAAGGATGACTTTGACTGGGATGGTTATTTTGAAGACTATGGCGCCGTGGGCGTCAATTTTTCCCGCGAGAGTGCTGAAGCCCCTTCACTTGAAAACATGGCCTCTAAGGAGGATTCACTCATTGACTATCTCCTTTGGCAGATGAATCTTTCCCGAATGACGGAACGGGAAAAACACACGGCCGAACAGATTATTGGAAATCTTGACGCGAACGGATACCTGGCCTCCACGATCGTTGAAATAACCGAAGCCGCTGGAGAAAACGAGGTATTTGTGGGGGCTGTGCTTTCCCTTGTCCAGGAGTTCGATCCTCCGGGAGTGGCGGCCCGTGACCTTAAGGAATGTCTGCTCTTGCAGTTGTCATACCTTGATTGCCCTAACTCCCTCGCCGAGACTATTATCAATGATCATCTCGGCGACCTGCAAACAAATAATTACGACAGGATCGCGAAGCAAAGGAAGGTATCAGTCGAGGAGGTCATGGAGGCGGCGTCACTGGTTCTTAGTCTCGACCCAAAACCCGGCCTTCGCTACAACAGGGAGCGATGCGACTATATAATACCCGACGTCTACGTATACAAGGTTGGCGATGAATTCAGGATTTCCCTTAATGATGACGGTCTTCCTCGGCTGAAGGTCAGCACCATGTATAAGAAGCTCCTTTCCTCCCAGGGAAACAGTGCCGGTGCGGCAAAAAATCGCGAGTATATAAGGGAGCGCCTGCAGTCGGCCCTTTGGCTGGTCAAAAGCATCCAGCAGCGCCAGCGCACGATTTTCAAGGTTTCGGAGAGCATAGTGAAGCGCCAGGCAGCCTTCCTTGAACGGGGTATAGATTACCTGAAGCCCATGGTGCTTAGAGACATCGCGGAGGATGTTGAGATGCACGAGTCAACTATCAGCAGGGTGACTTCTAACAAGTACATGCACACTCCCCGTGGAATTTTCGAGTTGAAGTATTTTTTCAACAGCGGCATCAGCAGAACGGAAGGGGACGCGATCGCCTCGGAAAGCGTCAAGGAACGCATAGCGAAAATAATTGCCGAGGAGGATCCGCGGCATCCCCGCCGTCACCAGCGATGGCGGCAAGACCTGGTTGCTGGTGCGGGAAAAGGGATTGTCCGGTTTTCGCTCGGCGGTGAAGTACCTGCCGGGCGGCGGCGGGTCGCTGGTGGCGGTCGGCCCGTC
>JAQUQY010000137.1 GCA_028715865.1 Syntrophales bacterium | reverse complement strand
GACACATCCCTCATGAAGGAAAGGGCATTGAACCACAGGGCGTTTATCTCTACGGGACACCCTCCCCGGGGTGTTACCGGGACTGATCCGACGGAAGCATCCATCCATGTAAGGTGGGTCTTTTTGTCACCCACTGCGATAAGGCCGTTTTCAAGGCGACTAACCTGTTCCACGCTTCCATTAAGGTATTTCTCTATGATGTCCTTCATCACAGGCCAGAAAAGGCGGATGATAATGCCCATATCGGAGGTGGCCCTTAGTAGTTCCTGGAGGCACCAGAAATACCAGAGTGAAGCGTCGATAGAGTTAAATGCTTTTTCATCACCGCTGTCAGAAAGGCAGTTTGGAATAAGCCCATTACTGCGAAGTTCGCTGATGTCTTTCAGAATAGTGATACCCTCCCGGATCATGCCACGGCAGAAAGTGAGGCCGGGCAGGCTTATAAGCGTATCCCGTCCCCACACATAAAACCAATGGTAACCCGCAATAACGGAGGTTCTTCCATGGCTGTCAACAACAATAAAGGAATCCGCCGCTTCAGTTAGACGAACTGAGAGAACATCCCTCTCCAGGGACCGCTTTTTCAGCAGACTCCTTCTCCTTTGACGCCGCCTCGTCTCGCTGGCCCAGAGTTTCCCTGGATCATTCGCCTCATCTAACGAAAAGCAAACTATGACAGATTCTCCCGGCTCCAGCGAACATTCCAGAACTCCAGGCATCAGGAGGTCTTCCTGGTAAGGAAACCCCCTGTCAAGCTCCTGGCGATACTCAAATGCCCTGTACCAGTATGCCCCCGGCGTAAAGCTCATGATGCCACCGGTAGTGGCAAAAAGCCTCGGCAACCCCTCATAGGGCGCCACGGAAAAGCCTCCTTCCATAATTTCTGCCCCTGTTCGAAACAGGGCATTCTCACGGGAGAGCTCATGAATGCTTCTAAAGGCGAGAAGAGGTTTCACCCTCAGCAGAATCGGTTCGGCGCCGGTCCTGTACCAGTACCGTACCAGTACGGTGTCTTTTCTCTTAGGTAAAAGGACCGCCTTTTCAATATGTATATCACCGATCTCATAAATGAACCTGGGATGCGCGCCCAGATAAAAGCGCTTTAGCCCTTTGAGTTCTGATGGGAAAAAAACCATGGGGTACTGGTGCATGGAAAGTTGGGTTTCCAACTTCCCAGCCAAAATAGAATCTTCGAGCTTGGAGAGAAGGACAAACCTCCCACCCGCTTCGGGCAGGTGGGAGACAAGGAGGCCGTGATACTTCCGACTGTGGCAATTGAGAATAGTACTGGACGCGTAGCCGCCGCGCCCGTTCGTATCGAGCCATTCCGCTGATAGTGCGGCTTCCAGGGACAGAGACTTCAATTCCAGCCCGATCATCGGATGACTCCTTCACAGGGTCTTTCCGTCACTATACGCCGTTGGCAAACATTTGGCAAGAATCGGGTTAAAATGGGTGATGTATCAGATATTGTGTCACGGATAACAAAGGTTCACAAACAGGGATGACCGAATCCAAAAAATGGAGTGCCCCCTGTCATGTCCAAAGTATTAGCCTTGCATGGCACCTAACTGGCCTGCGAAGCAATCAAGCAGCTCGATTTTTAAAGGAATGAGGGGCTGAATATCGGAGTGCGTGTCTGCAGGTTCTGGTTAAGATTTTTTAAGACTGCCCTCATTATCGTATCCGCGGTTACATTGCCTGGATGGGCCGATCTTTATCTGATTGCAGTAACCAAATGTTTATTTTATTATTCGCGGCACAGCACTGATTCGCCTAATGCTTTACTCAAGAATTTCCAGAACTGCCTTTCGGTTTGTACGTGACGAAACAGCGTTTATGATCGTCCGGATTGATTTAACCGTCTGTCCCTGTTTCCCAATGATCCTGCCGCGGTCTTCCTTGGCCACAGTCAGTTCATATACTGACACGTTTTCGCCTTCCATTTCCGACACCTGAACCATCGACGGGTTGTTCACCAACGCCTGCACCATTATTTTAATCAGGTCCGACATTTTCTCCTCCTAATTCTAGAATCGGTAAAAATTGTTATGGATCAGCAGCAACCATCCACATCTTGTATTTGTAGCTGACTATAAACAAAAAAAACAAGACCACAATGCTTAATTATTAAGGTATTAATATCACAAAATAACAGTAGTCATTCCTTTAGTCGTCAATGACTTTTACTATGAAAGAATGTGATGATAATTGAAGACGGGAATAGATGAAGAATACCGAAACCTCGGCTCGGCATGGATCCTTATTCTCGATCTGAAAGAGAAAGCAGGGCGGTTCTCAGGTTAGTCTTTTTGTGTCTCAATCCCAGCTTATTTCTGATTTTATAGCGATGATGCTCTACGGATCTTCGCGACAACGAAAGCTTGTCAGCCATTTCATCGGTTCTCAATCCATTTCTTATGAGTACGGCGATTTGTCGCTCCTGTGGCGTAAGGTTGAAATGATTCAGGGCCATATTTTTTAACAAGGGAGATGCAATCTCCCGGAGATTCATACTTAGAAGATCCACATAGCCTCCCATCCTGCCCGAACCGTGATAAGCCTTTAATTTCCTGACAAGAGGCATCACCATTTCTTCAATATTGAAAAGGACATTCTTTTGAAGCTCTATCAGATCTTCCTCGCTGTGACGGAGAACCACCTGTATGGCCATGTTTGCCTCCTCCAGATGACGTGACTTCAACAGCAACTCCTCTTCCTTACCTCTCATCATTAACTCGGCACTCTTGCGATCTGTCACATCCTGAAACATTCCTATGCCTCCCTCGAGGCCACCATCCAACCGGTACAAGGGGAGCGTGTTAACTAATACCCACAGTTCAGCGGACCTTTCGGCTATGCGGAAACCTCCCTCATATCGTCCCTCCTCACCCTTCAGGGCCATCGAGAGACAGGGGACAATACGCTTGTCATGAAGAGCCGACAGATCCATACCAACGAAGGATTTCCTCGGACTCCCAAAGGTGGTTGCAAAACGTTCGTTTACCTCCAGAACACAAAGACTCCTGTCGAAATGCACAGCACCAACCGGCATCGATGAAAACAGGGAGTTGTAGCGCCGTTCACTTTCAAGAAGGGCTCCTTTTTGTTGTTTTCTTTTACCTCTGTCACTAGCAAAAATCAGGAGGGCTGGCCTCCCCTTCCATAGAACCCTGGCCACGCTGACTTCAAGCCACCGGACACGTCCAGACTTGTCTATTATCCGGTGACTGCGGACGTTTCGCACCTTATTCCCATCAATTATACGCGCATGGCACTCGAAAACCCGTTCCCTGTCATCAGGGTGCACAATTTCCGCAAGGGGCATGCCGTATAATTCCTCGCATGAATAGCCACTGACCTGGAGAATTTTGGGATTCACAAAACAAACATATCCGTCCTGAACTACAAATATGACCTCATTGGCATTATCGACGATAAGACGGTACATTTCGCCATCATCACCGGCTTCCTCACGTACACGAGCATCCATAACTTCCAAAGCTTTGCTCCAATGTTCTCCGATATGGTTAACAATTCTGACCGGGTTTCATGTAACATTAAAAATATTCTTGTCAACGTTCAACATGTGATGGTCATCACAAACCGCTGATATAAAGAAACTCCAACATGTACTCATGGTGCAAACCATATGGAGGTTCATTCTTTTTTGATTCTTGATTGCCCTTGCAATACATTGTAGAAGGATGTAATTAAAAAAACAGAAAAAGCCGCCCACGTGAACGCTTGACTGGCCCCCCGAAAATCACCCCTATGTTAAGGGGCTCGCAAGGCTGTGGAAGGGAGGGAGTGTATGTGGAACATTCTTAAAGTTATTATTTTCTTGGTTATCATGATTATTATTGCCACCTTTGCGGTTCAGAACCAGGGAATGGTAAGCCTGAACTGGTATTTTAACCTTACAGGCATAGAAGTGCCTCTTTATATTCTCCTCTACGGTTCCATAGTGGGCGGAATTCTTCTTGGTCTCGCCGTGGGCGGCACACAGCGTCTTTCATTATGGAAAAAGAATCGGCAACTCTCACAAAATCTGAAGAAATTAACCGCGGAAACCATGGACCTCAAAAAGGATTACCAGTATATTCCCTCACGTGCCTCCGATACAGAAGACGTAGACGGGCGTATCTAAAAAGTTGATATGACGGACGTGTTCCCGTTACCAGGCCATACCGCCCTCCTCACAATGGTGTCATGAAGAAAAAAATCATGCGCTCCGTCGCTTTGGCGGCTGTGGCAATCGTTCTCATATTACTGCTAGGCATGGCAGGATTCTCCCTTTTACTTGAGAGCGACCGTGGCCGCCTCTTGCTCCAATCCACGGCTAACCGTTCAATACAGGGGTCCGTCTTCTGGTCCGATGAACGATACTCCCTGTGGCGTGGAGAAATTGAACTCAGGGAAGCCGTTTTGAGGAGCGCGGAGGGCGACGATATCGCTGGTTTTGACCG
>JAQUQY010000136.1 GCA_028715865.1 Syntrophales bacterium | reverse complement strand
GAAGGAATAAGGTCCCTTCGGTCGGAATGGATCATGGATACAAGGTCTGCTCCATCGTCCATAGTGATATTCGGTTTCATGTCGAGCACTGAATTGATGTGGCTGTAATAGGTGTCCCGGTCTTCGCCCCTTATGGCGAATACCGGTATTTCACTGTGTTTGACAAGATAAGCGGCAACATAATCCTGGGTACTCAACGGGTTGGACGCGCACAAACCGACTTCAGCGCCGCCGGCCTTCAATGTGTCCATGAGGCTTGCCGTTTCAGTGGTAACGTGGAGGCAGGCCGCAAGCCTCACTCCGGCGAAGGGTTTTTCCTTTTCAAACCGCTCCCGGATACTGTTTAGAACAGGCATACTCCTGTTGGCCCACTGAACACTTGACTTTCCCTTATCAGCAAGCCCTATGTCTGCTATGTCATACTTCATCAGGCTATTTCCCCGCTTCCTTTTTCAAAACATCGACCATATCAGTTTTTTCCCATTCGTAGTCATCCATGAAGAGGTTCCTGGCTATTTTCCGGTATACATCGCCATTGAGAAGGTCAAGGTTCTCGATCATTCCTCTGGGAGTGAAGTCAAAGACCTTTTCAACTATGGCTCCGAGTTTTTCATCGGGTATTACACCCGTGCCAAAGGTGTTGACATAGACTGACATGGGCTTGGCTACACCTATGGCATAGGCGAGCTGAATTGAAATTTTTGAAGCCAGACCGGCGGCGACCACGTTTTTCGCCGCGTATCTGGAGCCGAACACGGCGGAGCAGTCAACCTTCTCCGGTGTTTTGTTCACTATTGATCCACCTCCAAGCTGGGCTCCAGGGTATGCTCCGTAAAGCTGGCATACCAGTTTCCGTCCTGTAACTCCAGAATCGGCGGAACTGCATGAATGAACGGCCTGCCATTCTCCCGTTGGGTTGAAAAGAAATTCCGTCTTTTTGTCAACCCATCCGGAAAGGCATTTGAAGGCGATTTCTTTTGCCATGTCCTCTATCTCGCCCTTTTCCGCCACGTGACGATAGTCGATGGCGTTGGACATGAGCACCTTGGCGACACGCCTGGGTTTACCTTTGCTGTCATACTCAACGGTAACCTGTCCCTTGCCGTCGGGAGCAAAAACGGGATCGTTGCAGTTTTCAAAAGCTCGCATCATGGTGTTGGCGAGAACGTAGGTAAGGGGAAGAAATTCCGGGGTTTCGTCGATGGCGAAGCCATACATGATTCCCTGGTCGCCGGCGCCGATTTCCTTGTATTTTCCCAGGTCCGCCCGGGTTCCCAGATTGATGTCCGGTGACTGGGGGATAATGGCGTTGAATACTCCCATGGAATGGCCGTTGAGGCCTACGGACGAATCGTTGTATCCCAGGGAAAGAACGGTCTGGCGGAGCGATTTTTCTATGTCCACATAAATCCTGGTGGACACTTCGCCTCCTACAATGCAGAAGCCCTTCCCCAGAAAAGCCTCCAGGCCGCAGTGGGGCATGTTGTCCACTGTCATGCCGATCTTGTGTTCCTCTTCGAGAATTCTCGCTATCAAATGGGCCGTTATGGTGTCGGCCACCACGTCCGGATGTCCAACCTTTACCGCTTCAGATGTTATCAGCATGAATTTTCTTCTCCTCTTCAATTATTTTTTTGATTTCCTGGGGTGTGTATATTCCTCCCGATACAATTAAAGCGAATGCCTCGTCAACAGACATATCGAGATTTATCACGTCACTTTCGGGCACCATCAACAGAAAGCCCGAAGTTGGATTGGGTGTGGTTGGAACAAAAACATTGATCAGGTTTTCCCTTGTTTTTTCCTGCAGTTCCCCCTTGGTATCCCCCGACACGAAGGCGATGCAGTAGAGATCCCTGCGGGGATATTCAATTAGCACGACACGGGAAAAGCTTTTGCTGTCATCGCTGAACATGGCATGGGCAAGCTGCTTGGAAGCCATATAAATAGTTCGTATTATGGGAATCTTGTCAAGGATGATTTCCCCCCAGGCCACTATTTTTTTGCCCAGGTAACTTCTGACAATCATGCCCACGGCGAAGATCAGAAGTATGAGAACGATGTAGTCGATTCCCGGAACGGGTACAGGCAGGATCCCGTCAAGGTTAAACCTTGACATGACATTCTTGGAAAAACGGTCCATCATCCTGAGAATAAAAAGCAGGATGTAAACTGTCACGCCGACGGGGATGATTACCGCCAAGCCTGTTAAAAATACACGCTTGATTCTTTTCTTCATCATTTTTTCTACAATGGAAAGCCGATTCAAAGATTGCCTACATATCAGAATAGCAACGCATTTTCAACAGATGAAAAAAGGGGGGTGGAAGCTGAGGTTCACCCCCCTCATGATGCCTTTTATGACCGCGCTAAGCGCTGTCCGTAGCGGTAATATTATTTGACCTCTTTTACGATGTGGTTTCTTTCGTCAAGAAGAAAGCACTTTGCGGACCAGCTCCCGGCTTCCTCCTCGGTTACCATGACATAGCTTGCTATAATTACCAGGTCGTCCTTCTTTGCTTTCCAGGCCGCCGCTCCATTAAGGCATATTACGCCGGAGCCCCTTCCGCCCTTGATCGCGTATGTTGAAAATCTTTCGCCATTGGAGACATTGTATATGACAACCTGTTCGTTGACGAGTATGTCGGCGGCCTCCAGCAGCTCTTCGTCGATGGTGATGCTTCCCTCGTAATGGAGCTGGGCGTCAGTAACGGTGGCCCGATGAAGCTTTGATTTCAGCATGGTTCTTTGCACGATTCTTATCTCCTCTATGGAATAGCAAGGGGTTCACCGAAAACATAATTATCAATAAGTCTTGGCAAACCCACTTTCACCGCAAGGGCAATGACGGATTCCCTTTCAATTTGATCAATGTCCTCAAGAGTTTCCGTGTCGCAAATTTTAACATAGTCGATAATATTGGTGTCATATGACGAGATATGGTTCTTTACCGCTTCAATGATCACTGCCGCTTCGCGCTCCCCGGAGTCATAAAGGCCCTGGGCGATTTTAAGGCCCCGGCTCAGGCTTAAGGCCGCCTCGCGTTCCCCGTCCTTCAAATAGACGTTCCGGGAACTCATGGCCAGACCGTCCGGCTCACGTGTCGTGTCCATGCCGTGAATCTCCAGATCCATATTCAGATCCGCCACCATGCGCCTGATAGTCACCAGTTGTTGAAAGTCCTTCTTGCCGAAAACAGCGGCGTGGGGCTTGACAATATTGAAAAGTTTCGCGCAGACCGTGGCGACCCCCCTGAAGTGTATGGGCCTGGACTGTCCGCAGAGGTTTAGAGTAACTCCCTCAACGGTAACGTAAGTCTGGTAGTTCGCCGGGTACATCTCGTCGACGGTTGGGTAAAACACGATATCCGCCCCGACCTGTGACGCAAGCTCCTCATCCCGCTTGAAATCCCGGGGGTATTTTTCGTAGTCTTCTCCGGGACCAAACTGTGTTGGATTGACAAATATGCTTACCACCAGACTATCGCCAATCTTCCTCCCTTCCCTCATGAGATTCAGGTGACCTTCATGAAGGTATCCCATGGTGGGAACGAAGACGATACGTTTGCCGGCGAGCCTTAAAGACTCGGATCGCGCCTGCATTTCTCTGCAATTACTTACAATATCAACCATTTATACACCAAAAAAGGCCTTCCCGCCGGACAGTCGGGAAGGCCTGTAGTTTTTACTCAGGATGTTTTCAATGCCTTCCGTCCCAGTCCTTATACGGGATCCAAGCGGTTTGTGAGTGGCTATTAACAGACAAAAAAACCCCTGTCAAGTTTTTTGCATTTTCAGGTGACCTGATCGGTTGAAAAGTGTGATCAGTAATTCTCGTGACCGAAGCCGCGATAAACCTTGCCGTCCCAAAGGGGTTCAGATGTTTTCCTGGTTGATTTCCCTGAGAATTGCTTTTGTCAGGATAGTATCGTGGCGGAAGTTCACATCGTCGCGGTCAGGGTAATCAAGATTGAAATGAAGCCCCCTGCTTTCTTTTCGAAGCCGGGAAGAGGCAATTATCAGCCGCGCCACAATGGCGATATTTCGAAGTTCAAGCAATTCCGCGGTGATCTTAAAGTTCCAGTAATACTCGTCTATTTCTTTTGAAATGAAGTCGATTCTGCGTTTGGCGCGATCAAGTCTTTTGTTTGAACGGACTATGCCGACATAATTTGCCATGCACCTGCGTATTTCGTCCCAGTTATGGGAAACCATCACCAGTTCGTCACTTTCCGTTGCGTCCTTGGGGTCCCAGGCGGGTATGGGTATAGGGACGGGCTCGACAGATTGATAAAGAGTTTCGATTTTTTCAAAAATCCTGTGAGAAAAAACCAACGCTTCCAGCAGGGAATTGCTAGCAAGGCGATTGGCCCCGTGGAGCCCCGTACAGGAAATCTCTCCACAGGCGAAGAGCCCCTCAATGTTGGTTTCGCCGGCTCCGTTTACGAGAACGCCGCCGCACTGGTAGTGGGCGGCGGGAGCCACGGGAATGGGGTCTTTCGCCATGTCTATACCGAAATCCATGCATCTCCTGTATATGTGG
>JAQUQY010000135.1 GCA_028715865.1 Syntrophales bacterium | reverse complement strand
CCCACCTCACTGTGATCTTTCCGGCTAGTTCCGCCAGCCATCAGGCAGTCGCATAAATTGACCAGGCTTCCCAGGGTTACAAAGGGGAACAGGATGGTTTGCTTGAGGCCCACAGTGTGGGCGCCATTGGCCTCTTCTTCCAGGAGACAGCCTTCGCGGACCTGTGCCCCCGAGCCCATTGAGGCCCTGTCCAGAAATACTGATTCCCGGAAGTATCCGGCCTTGAGGGCCACGTTCCTCCCCAGGCGGCAATCGGCAAGGGTCACCGGGCCTTCCTCCCCCAGCCTGGCTCCGGCGGAGATGAGGGTCTTTCGGCCCGTTATACGGGCGCCACCCCAGATAACAACGTTCTCACCGGAGATCCTGTCAAGATCGACATCGTCGCCGATATAAACCGTGAATGGGTTGTGAACGGTGACGCCTCTATTCATCAATAATCCGGTCTTTTCAGGAAGTTCCATTGTCACTGTTCTGCGGGCTCCTTTCCCTTTTGGTTAATGCTTTCCCTTTCAGCCTCTATCTTCCGGGCGAATATAAGGAGAGCCGACAATCCTCCCTGTGTCATACCCGGTATCCTCTTCGCCTGGCCCATGGATGATGGCTGAAGGGTTTTAAGCTTTTTCACCAGTTCTGTTGAAAGGCCGGGAATCACACTATAGTCGATTCCCGGAGGGATTTTTTTACCTTCCAGATGCCTGAAGCGCTCCACATCCTCCTTTTGGCGCTGAATGTAGCCTTCGTACTTGGCCTCTGTCTCGATTCGCTGCTTCACCCCTTCGCCCTCGATGCCCGTTTCCCCCCACACTTCAAATGAAGCCAGGTCCTTGCAGGTGATTTCCGGACGTTTAAGAATCTGGAATAAGGTGGCGGCCTGTTTAAGGGGCTCTGTTCCCAGAGACTCCAGGATGCGATTTGTTTCCGGCTTGGGGTAAAGTTTTCGTGACGATAGCGCCACGAGCCCTTCCCTGATCCGCCGCTCCGTCTCTTCCATTTCGGTGAGCTGTTCCCCCGTGATAAGGCCCAGTTCAAATCCCTTCCTCATGAGGCGGGCGCCGGCGTTGTCTTCCCGGAGCATGAGCCGGTACTCCGCTCGGGAGGTAAACATGCGGTATGGTTCGTCGACACCCCGCGTTACCAAATCGTCGATCATGACGCCCAGGTAGCCCTCCGCTCGGTCCAGAATGAAGGGTTTTCTTTTCTGAACTTCCAGGGCCGCGTTGATACCAGCCCAGATACCCTGCCCGGCGGCTTCCTCGTATCCCGAGGTTCCGTTGGGCTGGCCCGCAAGGTAAAGGCTCTTTACCAGCTTCGTTTCCAGTGTAGATTTGAGCTGGGTGGGCTGAATGTAATCATACTCTATGGCATAGGCGCTTCTCATGATCTGCGCCTTTTCCAGACCCGGAACGGAGCGGACCAACTCGTCCTGGAGTTCCAGAGGAAGGCTGTTTCCCAGTCCCTTGGCATAGATTTCCTCCGTTTCGAGACCTTCGTATTCGAGAACAACGGGGTGGCTCGTTTTGTCGGCAAAGCGCATGAACTTGTCTTCCAGCGAAGGGCAGTATCGGGCTGACCGGCCCGTAATGGCCCCGGAATAGAGGGGGGAAAGGCTGATGTTGTCGGTTATGACGCGCCTTGTTTCATCGCTGGTCGCGGTGAAGTAGGATGGCAAGCGTTCCTCACGGAGCTTTTTCGTGGTGAAAGAGAAGGGACGCGGATCTGGATCGCTGTCCTGCCGCTCCATTATGGAAAAGTCGATGGTCGAGGCCCGCAGCCGGGGCGGCGTTCCCGTTTTCATGCGCCCCGTGACGAAACCCAGTGACCGGAGGTTCTCCGCGAGACTGATTGAGGCGATTTCACCAGCCCGGCCCGCCGGTTGCCGTGATGTGCCGATGTGGACCAGCCCGTTTAGAAAGGTTCCCGCCGTGATGATAACCGCTTTGGCGCCGAAAAAAAAGCCTGTGCTGTCAAGAACCCCCTGAACCCGGCCGTCTTCGACCACCAGTGTCTCAACCAGTCCCTGGCGAAGAGCCAGATATTTCTGCTGTTCCAGGACCTGTTTCATTGCCAGTCTATAGAGCTGCTTGTCGCACTGGCAGCGGGTGGATTGCACGGCCGGTCCCTTGGAGACATTGAGGCGGCGGAAGTGGCAGGCCGTCCGGTCGGCGATCTTTCCCATCTCGCCTCCCAGGGCATCCACTTCCTTGACGAGCTGCCCCTTTCCGAGCCCCCCTATGGCGGGGTTGCATGACATGAGGGCCATGGAGTCCAGATTGATGTTGAAGAGGAGCGTGTCACAGCCCATACGTGCCGATGCGAGCGCCGCTTCACATCCCGCGTGCCCCGCGCCGACAACGATGATATCGAAGGTTTTTCTGTCTGCCATTGTTTGCCCGTCATTGCTCCACAAATTCAAGATGGTACTTTACTATCACGAATTTTTAAAAAACAAGGAAATTATCAACCATGAACTAGAACAGCCGGTCATTATTTATAACCCTTTTTATACTGCCTCTCCCGCTGGCAGAGCGAGGGTCCAGGCGTTGACGACGCCCGTGGCGCTAGGTAAAATCTGTTTTTTGTCCGGGCTTTCACGGTTGATTCTTGTGTTAGGGGCGGTACTTTACTATTATTCAGAACAGATATATCTGCCGGAAAAGGATATAATAAACGTGTTGTCAACCCGGAATAACCCCAGAAAGCGGTACCGCGATTTGAAGAGCTATTTTTTTGATCTCTTCGGCTGCCGGGTATACAAGATACAAATAGATGCGGGATTCACCTGTCCCAATCGCGACGGATCCATCTCCCTGGGAGGCTGCATCTACTGCGATGGAAGGTACTCTCGTCTCAGGCAGGCCGGGCCGCTGCCTTCCGTGGGTGAACAGATAGCCGCCGGCAGGGAACTCTACCGGCGCATCCGGGGGGCCAAAAAGTTCATTGCCTACTTCCAGACAGCCTCCAACACCTACGGTTCCTTCGATCACCTGAAGGATCTCTATGATGAGGCGCTTTGCCAGGAGGACGTTGTCGGCATGGCTGTTGGAACCAGGCCTGACTGCGTCTCCGGCGACGTCATTGATCTGCTGCAGAACTATGTAAATGAGGGAAAGCATATCTGGATCGAATATGGCCTTCAGTCGGCCCATGACCTAACTCTGAGGGCCATCAACCGGGGTCATGACGCGGCTTCCTTCATCGAGACTGTGGAGCGAACGGAAGGGAGGGGCATAAAGATCTGTGCCCATATCATCCTGGGCCTTCCCGCCGAAAGCAGGGACGACATGATTAAAACCGCCAGGTTCCTGGCGGAACTTCCCATAGACGGGATAAAGATACATCTGCTGCTGGCACTGGATGGAACCGAAGCGGGTCGCCTATACAAGGAGGGTTCTCTGCCTATGATGACGAAGGAAGATTATGTGTCCACTGTGGCGGACATTCTGGAAGTTCTTCCGCCCCGGGTGGTTATCCAGCGCCTCACGGCGGACGGCTACAGTGACATTTTCCTGGCTCCCGAGTGGGGTAGAAACAAGCTTCAGGTTCTGAACGCCATCGATGCCGAAATGGAACGCCGTAACACAGTTCAGGGGGCGGCCTTCAATAATCACATTCCTGATCCGTGATAAACAAAAGGCCGCCGCGAGCTTTGAATACCGTCGCGCCCCTTGTTACCTTCAGGGATTCATCTCGTAGAGGTCCTTGAGGGAAATAACATATTTTTTCCAGACTCTTCCGTACCTTTCCTCGTCCACCACGGGCTTGCGTATCAGCTTGAGGCAATAATCCATCTGCTTTTCCGTCGCTGCGGGCTTGCTGTACATTTCCAGGGCGAAGGCTGAAAAGTCTCTCACGAAACAGTCGAACATCTGGTCCATAATGTCACCGTCGATGTCGTACACCGGAGCGTTTTCAAGGATCAGCTGGCCATATACGATTAGGGTGAACATTTCACCCAGGACCAGCATGAAGTCGGGGTTAAGCGCCTGGCCCTGATCGGGTGTCGCTTTCACCAGCATTTCCTTGAAAATGTCAATCTGATCCTTGAAGACGGAAATGTTTGGAAGGTCGAAGGAATCGTAAGCCTTGGCATAATCATGGAAACGGATTCCGCCCAGGCCCTTGGCGGGACCCTGGTTCCAGAAGAAATCATCGCTCTTCATGTCGTCAATGGTTCCCGTGGGAGTGTAATCGGCGGGATTGAACAGATAGTTCTGCATGAATTTGACGATGAGCATTATGTTCACGTGGACGGTTCCCTCGAGCTTTGGAAGGGCCCGGATGTCACGGGTGGCCATTTCGAAATAGGTATCCATTTCAAAGCCTTTGGCTGCGATTACATCCCAGAGGAGGTCGATAACCCGTTCGCCCTGGGTGGTTACTTTCATCTTCATGGTGGGATCGTAGAGCAGGTAACGCCTGTCCTCAGCCGTTGCCGTCCTCATGTAATCCGCGCATCGCAGACCGAAAAGCTTCATGCCGACCAGTCGGACATAGGCATCTGTGAACATCTGCTTCACGTGTGGCATGTCGGTTACGAACATTCCGTATAGTTTACGGCTCGACGCG
>JAQUQY010000134.1 GCA_028715865.1 Syntrophales bacterium | reverse complement strand
GTTGGCCGGGCTGGGGATACCCCGTCGCTTCGTGAAGAAGGCGAGCGGTTTTGCCGCTCAGTTCCGTTACAAGATTTCCCCATTCGGATTTCATGAACCCAGGGTAAAATCCAGTTTTTTGCCCCAGCGTTTTTCGAACGGTTCCAGCTTTGGTGAGCAGGCAGTCCGCTATGGAGTTCCAGTTTGAAAGATCTTCCCAGGAGGCGCCCGGCAGGATCAGGGGGAGATTTTCAGCCGCTCCGCATTTCTCCTGAGCCAGGTGGGCCGTAAAGGACTTCCATCGCCGGCCCAGCGAGGTGACTGCAAAAACGCCAGCCAGTTCTGAAAGGCGGCGTTCCACATAGAAGCGGACGCGCTCCCTTAGCCTTTCCTCGAATAGAGACATGTTAATCGTTCCGGAATCCATGATGATGCCCACAAGATCAAGAAAGCGATCACGTTTCTGGATGATTCCAACAAGTTCTTCCGTAAGAGCCCGCCAGTTGTTGTCGTGATAGAGGGCTCGGTTTTCAAGCGCCTTTCTTCTAGCGTCATACCGGGCAAGTTTATAAAGGCGGTCGATGAAGAGGGTCACCGACTCCCGCGCGAGGAGTTGCCCCATGTTGTCATCGGCGACTTCGAAGTCCGGGTTCAACCGGGCCTCCAGAGGGGCTCGGGCCGCGAGGTAGTGGCAGAATCCGTGAAAGGTCATGATGTTGAGGCTGCTCGAGGATGAAAGGAGATCGAAACGGTCACGGTGGTGGCGCAGGGCCTCTTCCGCGGCTGACAGAAGTTCTTTATCGGCCGGTGTTGTAGGAGGGGCTGATTCTTTCGCCCTGCGCAGGGCGTCAACGATGCGTGTCCTCATTTCCAGGGCAGCCTTTTCCGTGTACGTCAGCGCCAGGATTTCAGATGGATGGCCCGACTCAGCCAGAAGCTTGACGAAACGAGTCGTAAGCAGCATTGTCTTTCCGGAGCCCGCGGGCGACTCAACGTGAAAGGACCGGTTTGTATCAAGTGCGTCATCGCGGGACGGAGCGTCGGCAGGGTTATTCATAAGTCTGCCCCTCCAGGGGCTTATCTTCTTCATTTTCCGCTGAAAGCGTGGAAAGGCCGCGCGGGCAGAGGCAGCGGCAGACGCAGGATACGCAGGTGTCGTTTCTGTTTTTAACCTCTGATAGGGGGTAGGGATAGGGCTCGAAAAGACCTTCCGCTATCCTTTTTCCGGTTTCGGCAATGATAGATCGCCACCCGGGAAGAGTATCCGCGATGTTGCCAAGAAGCCTATACCCTATTTCATTGAGGGACCTTACCTGGATGTATCCGGCTCCCGCCCTGTATCGGGCGGAGGAATCTACCTTTCCCTCCAGGTTTCTTAAGTCGGAATCCTGAATCGCCATAAGATAGACCGCCAGCTGAGGTTCTGTGAAGCGTGCAATTATGTCCTTCACGGGCGGCAGATTCCCTGTTTTATAGTCGAGGCAGAGCAAGCCCTCATTTTCATTGAAATCGATTCGATCGATTCTGCCCCTGATATTGAAGGGTGATCCTTCCAGGGACAGGCCGTCAAAGTCAACCTCTTCAGCGACGCAGGTCCATCCGGCGGCGCGATGCTCCGCTTCGAGTTCAAGCCAGGCTTCAAGAATTCCAGGGAAACGGTCTTCAGGAGATCCCAGCAGTCGTCTCTTTTCCAGGCGGCGGTTGGGGTGGTTGGGCAGGCCTTCGAGGGCTTTGTCCACGCATTCGGAAATCAGGTTCCACGCGCCGTCACGGTCTTCAGCCGGGTTGAGGTTTCTGGAACGGAGTTTTTCCGTAAAGGAGGCCAATATAGAGTGCAGCAGCTCTCCACGCTCCATGTGAGAGGGGGGAATGACGACTTCTTCCATGGGCTCAATGCCCAGCAGATCCCGGACCAGGAACATGAAGGGACATGAGATGGCCCTTTTCAGGCGGGATGGGGAGAGACCACGGGACAGCTTTCTGTTGAGCAAAGGCTCTTTCAGAGGCAGCCGGTCAACGCCGGGCATTATAGTTTTTCCATCAATTTCGGGAGCAGAGACCCCTTCCCAGGCAGCTCGAAGCCAGGGAACCCTCATAAGGGAAGGATCGGGTTCGATCCAGATATTTACGTATTTCTTTTCATGCTTGGCGGGCCAGAAGGGGGATGGGGTAAGAGGCTTCATATCATCCTGTTCTGCTCTCAGGAAAACGATGTCAGGGGCCGAATGAAGGATGCGTTTGACGGCGGCTTTGGCAAATTCGAACTGGCTTTGGGGGGTTCCGCCCTGGATGCGTGCTCGCTCGGCACTGTCGAGAAAGGGAAGAGGTCTCACGGACCTGGGAAGCGACCGGTCATTGACGTCCAGGAGGTAGACTTTGTCAAAGTCGAGTCCCCGGGACTCAATTATTCCCATGACCTGTACTCCGGCGTCTTCGGCACGCTCCGGTTGGGTTGTTTCCAGCGATGCCCTGTGAATGTACCATTGCAGAAACTCCCCGGCATCGAACAGGGTATCCCCCATATGGCTGAGAAAGTGATCCTTTATTTCACAGGCGTGGCGCCAGGCAAGCTGGTCCGTTTCATCGGAAATGACTGGAAAACCGAGGGCATCCCATGTCCGGGTCATTGCTCCCATCCAGTAAGAAAGAGGCGCGGTCTTCTTCTTCATGTCAGTTCTGAGAAGGTAGAGAGATTGAGCAGGGCCCTGGAAAAGCAGTTTTCGAATTTTTTCATTTGCGCCGGAAAGGCATCTGCTGAGATCGTCCATGTTTCCAGGGATGCCGTTGCTCCTCCAGGCGCGGTCGGCACGTGCTGCGACGGCGCGAGTGGACTGCAGGTATCGGTAATATGGCGAAAGAATAAGTGACAGGAACAGTTCGCGGTCTTCGCCTTCGAGAAAAAATCGAAAGGGAAGAAGAGAAGCCCTGAAAAGTGGCAGTTCCGAGAGAGGCTTTCCAAGCGTTATGTTGAACCAGCTTTCCTTGGCCGAACGAGATTTCCCAAGAATGTCTTCAAGCGTTGGGGATAGTGAGCTGCCATATTTTTCGAGGTCGGGAACAATGACGCCTATGCGGTGTAGTGGCAGCCTGCGGGCGTCCTCCACGATGCTGGTACCCAGAAAGGTTGTTTCCTGGTCCGGTGTGGGAAGAGCGAAGGCCGTGACGTTTCCCTTGGATGGTTTTCGGGGATCCTCCATAGTCAGGCGGGACATACGCCTTAATAGAGAGAACAGATCAATTTCTATGGGCGCGGGAAATTCAAATCCCATTATTGAACAATCCCGGGGCAGGGGAATTGCTCCTTCTTTGATGGCTCCGGCGACAAAGAGCGCCGTTTCGGCGGGATGGAAGAGCCCCTTCTCCTCCAGGAGAGAATAAAACCTTCGGCTTGCTGTTTTTCGCCAGTCTACAAGAGGGCTTGATGGCGCGCCGGACCGGGGATCGATCTTGTGCCGCGCCAGAACGCTGAACGTATCGTCCAGCGAGCGGCAGAGATTTATGCTTTTCTCCATCGGGTCAGGCGGCGGGATATTTTCTATTACAGTTCTCCATAAGGCCATTCGAAGAAGATCCGGCGCCGGCAGTTTCTCGGGCCAGGAACCGGTCCATTCCCGGTTGAGCCAGGTGTTGAGGCTGATTACGTCGGCTCTTTCCCAGCCCGGGGAACCTTCTTTTAGAAAGTCCCCGCGAAAGGAGCGCTGAATGTTTCTAGCGAGCCGTTCCGTAGATGTAAGCCAAAGCCTTTTGGAGAGATCTTCCGCCATGTCCGGTGCCCTTCACTGCGGTCACAGTTTTGAAGTGGGACTGTACTTCATGGTGTTATCATGGGCAAGTTAAAAGGGCGGTACATGGCCGGCCCGCCCAAGAGGTCAGGGAATTGTGTTTGCAATTTCTTGACCGGTGATGCTAAGTTATAACACTCATTGTCGATCCCTTTGTTTTTATTATTTAACACCGGCAATTTGAAGGGAGTGCCATGGACTTTATAAAGATACGACTCAGTGATGAAAGGGTGATGCCGGATAATGAAATGCAGGGCTATATTTCGGGCTCACTGCGATTCTTCGAACCGGTAATGTCCGCCTATCGCCGCCTGTGGCGGCCTGCCGTGGACATCTGCGAAAATGAAAATAATTATGTCATTGTAGCGGAATTGCCCGGAGTTCGAAGCGAGGATTTGCACATCGAAATCGGGAGCCGTACGGTACGAATTTACGGAAGGAAAATCGAACGTCTACGCGGGAAAGAATGCCGATACCGCTTGGCCGAAATAAGTTACGGTTATTTTGATCGTTCTCTTTCTTTGGCCATACCCATTGACGTGGATCGCGTGGAAGCTGTCCTTTCAGAGGGGTTTCTGGAAATACGTATTCCCAAAAAGCCGCCCGATAAGTCAATCAGGAAAATATCAATACGGGGTCTCTGAAATACCCTGGCTTTGTCTTAGATGTTACAATCACGATAACCCGGAGGATCTAATGATTGAGCAGCATTTTTCAGGGGACCTGAAGGGCATAAAAATTCCCGATGTCCTTCCCATAATGCCCGTTTTCAACGTCGTTGTTTTTCCTCACATGACTTTCCCCATGGAGGTGTCCGGTG
>JAQUQY010000133.1 GCA_028715865.1 Syntrophales bacterium | reverse complement strand
ACAACATTCCCGATCTCCCGGTCAGAGACGAAGGCGCCGTGAATCCGGACCAGCGTCGATGTTCCGGGCGGTATGAAGAGCATATCGCCTGCTCCCAGAAGTTTTTCGGCGCCCAGCTGGTCAAGAATGGTTCGAGAATCGACTTTTGACGAAACCTGAAAGGATATGCGGGTGGGAAAGTTTGCCTTGATGACACCCGTGATTACATCCACGGAAGGACGCTGTGTGGCCAGAATAAGATGAATGCCCGCGGCGCGGGCCATCTGGGCCAGCCTTGCCAGGGATGATTCAACGTTTCTCTGGGCCACCATCATAAGGTCGGCCAGTTCATCTATGACAATAATAATGTAAGGAAGCTTCTCCAGGTTTTCGCCGTCCCCTTCTGGTGGAGGTTTCGCGTCGGATTCCTTTTTCTGAAGGCTTGCTGCGGCCTTCCGCTTCTCTACTACACGGTTGTACTTGTCGATGCTTTTTGCTCCTTCGCGACTTATAAGTTCGTAGCGGCGCTCCATCTCTTCAATGGCCCACTTAAGAACCTGGGCCGCCTTTTTAGGGTTTACCACCACAGGATGGAGCAGGTGCGGAACGCCTTCATAGGCGGAAAGCTCCAGTCTCTTGGGATCGATCATGAGAAACTTGACGTCCTCGGGACGTGCTTTGAAGAGAATGCTGCAGATCATTGCGTTGAGAGAAACACTCTTCCCGGAACCGGTCGTTCCGGCGATGAGAAGATGAGGCATTTTCGCAAGGTCGGCCAACACAGGGTTTCCCACTATGTCCTGGCCCAGGGCGATGGGAAGCTTGAGTTTGGATTCCTGGAAGGCTTCCGTATCGATTACACCACGCAGATGGACGTCTTCGCGTCCCTGGTTCGGAATTTCTATTCCAACGGCCGCTTTTCCGGGGATTGGGGCGATGATCCTGACGCTCTGGGCCTTCATTGCCAATGCCAGGTCGTCGGACAGGTTGGTAATCCGGTTTATCTTCACGCCCGACGCGGGCTCCAGTTCATACATAGTAATCACCGGCCCCGGCTTGATCTCAACGACCTTGCCTTCAACGCCGAAATCGGCGAGCTTCTTTTCAAGAAGCCTGGCATTCATTATGAGGCTCTCTTTTTTTATTGTTCTGTCCTGGGCGTCAATTTTGTCGAGCAGTGTAATGGGTGGAAGTTCAGAGGAGTCAATATCATCAATAAAGTCAAAGGATTTTTGCTCTATCCCCGTGCGGTGAGCGGTTTTTTCCGCCTGTTCCCCGACTATGTGTGGAGCGGCTTTGCCTGTAGCCTTCATTCTGGGTTTTACATCCTTTTTCTTTCGCTCAATTCTGCGCAGGCGCACCAGAATGAAGTTTCCCGTCCTATGGATAAGGCCATTCACTTTCGCGGCCATTGAGGCAATTGAAATATCGAAGGTTATAATTATGGAAACAAGAAATATTACGGTCAATAGCAGAAGCGTCCCCGTGGAGTTCAGGTATGACCTGAGCACTTCCGATGAAAGCCTGCCCAGAAAGCCCCCATTCACAGCGTTGAAGAATGTCAGAGTTACATCGCGGGTGCTGATGAGCGCGGCGCTGGAAAAAAGAATTCCAATAAAGCCAAGAATCTTGAAGGGATCGATTCTCTTCAAGGTACCCACAAAAAGTTTAACTGAAAGGGCGATCAGTCCAAGAGGGAGAAGGTATGCCGTCACTCCAAGCACCAGAGCCAGGCTGTCGGCTACGTGTGAACCTACGATACCCCCCAGGTTGTTGATTTTAGCCGCTCCTGAAACGTACCTGGTAAAGGAGGGATCCCGGGGATCGTAGGAAAATAGGGACACCAGTAGAAAAAGGGCCGCCGCCGCGAGCAGGATAGCCGCTATTTCGCGCCACCTCTTGTAGCTGTCTTCCTTCTTTTTCATGAAAGCCAAGTTACAGTATCGTTATTAAGAATAATGAAAAAGCCAATGCCCAGACGTAATATGAAAAAAAACGCAAATTACGTCTGGAAACTACAAACATCAGAAGCTTAATGGTAAGAAATCCCACCACCGCCGCTATTATCGTGCCCACGCAGAACACCATCATGGTTTCAAAGGGTACCATTGTCGCATGCCTGAGTTCAATAAGGGTTGCCCCCATGACGGCTGGTATGGCCATAAGAAAGGAAAACCTGGCCGCCTCTTCACCTCGCAAGCCAAGGAAAATCCCCGCGGCAATGGTAGCCCCCGATCTTGATATACCCGGCACCAGGGCGCAGGCCTGAACCAGTCCAAGCACAAGGGCATCTGTTATTTTTAAGTCTTCTGTTCCCCGATGCCCCTTTCTTACACGATCTGATAGAAAAAGAAGCATGCCTGTTACGACAAGCATTATCGCCACCGTCTGTAAAGATTCAAAAAGAGAGTAGATCAATCCCCGAAAGACAAGTCCTGTAGACCCGGTTACAATAGTGGCGATCACTATATAACCGGCGAGCTTTTGCGCGGACTCCCTGGGCAGTTCTCCCTCGTGGGGTGTGCCGAAAAATGAAGCCCACTTTTCTGGAAAACAGGCCCGCAGTATACCGAGCAGGTCCTGCCTGAAAAAGACCAGCACCGCCAGCATTGTGCCGAAATGAACCATGGCGTCGAAAAGTACGCCCGGTTGGTGAAACCCCTTTATGAAACTCTGGGCTATGACCAGGTGACCTGAACTGCTGACGGGAAGAAATTCCGTTAACCCCTGAACTATGCCCAGCCCTATGCTTTCCCAGATACTCAAAAGAGCCTCATTTCATTCTTTCAGAATCACCCGCTACGGAGCGTCTTCTGTACGTTTCATGAAGATTTTTAATGGATATCACAAACGAAGTCAACCCATATGTCCCTCTGAAAAAGTGATTCTTCATCTTCTGTCGAAATTGAATTTGGTTCAGACATAACCGGTGAATCCGTCCCGGATTTTGAAATTTATTTCAAAAAAAGACAAGACAATTGATTTGCCAAGCCGGGGAAAGGTTGTTATAGTGCCATATTCAGTTCACCCTTTAAATTTATAGAGGAGGAGGCATTATGGTAAACAAAGTAATTCTGGTTGGTAGATTGGGGGCGGATCCGGAAATCCGCTATACGCAGGATGGGGCAATGGTGACGAACCTCAATATAGCCACCAATGAACAGTGGCGGGACAAGGAAGGAGAGAAACAGCAGCGTACCGAGTGGCACCGGGTAGTAACTTTCCGCAGGCTGGCAGAAATATGCGGCAATTACCTTTCTAAGGGAAGTCTTGTTTATGTGGAAGGTAGAATGCAGACCCGCTCTTGGGATGATAAGGACGGAAACAAGCGCTACACTACTGAAGTAGTCGCCACAAGCATGCAGATGCTCGAAAGGAAGGGCCAAGGCTCCGACCAAGCTGATGCCGTTCCGAACACCTATGGAGGAATGAGCGGTTCAGACACCCATGATGATGTTCCCTTTTAACGGCTACTTGTCCTTGTCTTCAATCTTATCTGTTTTTTTACCGTCCGACAGATTGTCCTGATCCTGGAAGGAAGTTTTAAAGTTCCGTATTCCCTTTCCTATGGCGCCACCGATTTCCGGCAACTTACCGGCACCGAATATAATCAGGATTATTACCAGGATAATCAACAGTTCCGGCATTCCTATTCCAAACATGTCTCACCACCTCATAAACTGATATAACGTTAACTTCTCCGGACCGTCAACTTTCCCTGGACCGCTCCTACCCTACCCACGGTAAATCAATAGCGGGCGATGAGAGGAGTGGTATGGCCCGCCGCTCCTTTCATCGATTTTCTCATGGCAGCGGGGCTGTCGAACGGCTGGATCGCGAGTTTAAATAGAACAATCTCATGCCCCAGTCAATCGGGATTTATTGCCTGTTGCCGTCTGCTGGAAGCCTCATGGATACGACTTCTCCTTGGTTTCCTATGGGTCCCAGAGACGATCCCTGGAAAATAACCTCAGCGCCGCCGGCATTCCCGACAATGATGTCAAAGCTGGCATCCGCTTTTCTTTTTATCATGCTGCCTGCCTTAAGGTATAGCTGTTCTGGAGGGGCTCCATCCCTTACTATCTGCACCCATGTCAATTCAGAGGCCCGGATTTCAAGGACCAGCTCTTCTACTGATTCTTCAGCTTCTTGCAACGCCTTAGGTTCGACCTCGGTCGCAGCTGCCGCTACGGTGACCGGAGCCGCTGGCATCTCTGTCGATGGCAGGGCAGCCGCTGGAGCGTCAATCTCTTCCCCCGCGTTGCCAACGGCTTGATCTGCCTTGATCGGGGACTCTTCGTCGGTGGCGGTATACACTTCTTCGACGTCTGTCCTTCCTTCCCCAGGCGCTGGAGCATCAACGGTGACTTTCATGGAGAGCTCTTTAATCCGATACCAGTCTGAATGGTATTCCCATAAATAGTAAGCGGCAAGGGAAAAGAACCCCAAGAGCAGGATAACAGTGAAAATCCTCGGCAGGCCTGACGGGGTTGGCCTCCTTTTTTTCAGGTGAGAATAGACATCTTCAGGCTGTTCCAGGTTGGAGCAATAAGTATTATATGTCTCAATCAGAGGCGCGCTGTCGATTGAAAGCGCGTGGGCGTAGGATCTAAGAAAAGCCCTGGT
>JAQUQY010000132.1 GCA_028715865.1 Syntrophales bacterium | reverse complement strand
AACAGGCATAAAATATCCGGGCGGCAACCGGTGAAATCCGCCTCTTATGAAAAAAACGCGTCAGCAGGAACCGCATGATGTGGCTGAACAGCCGGA
Source organism: Syntrophales bacterium (assembly GCA_028715865.1). GTDB lineage: Bacteria > Desulfobacterota > Syntrophia > Syntrophales > UBA2210 > MLS-D. Next base: position 4,552 of record JAQUQY010000132.1, on the reverse strand, counting down.
GCAGCCTCCTCCCCCCCCTGCCTGAAAATCTGATAAGGAACTTTCCACCTTTGACCTGCAGCGGGACATCAGTTTTTCAGCTCCCACTTTACTGCAGAGAGGGCACTGAACATCACAGTCGCGGTCGCGCATTGAACCGAGCCTTTCAAATTCTTTCCCGCATGCGTTACATCTATATTCATAAATCGGCATTTTAAATCTCCAGGTTGCAATTGACAGCCTTTAAAGAGGGACTCTTTGTAATGAATAATGTTCAATAGGGCCGGCCCTTCAGTTCATCCACGTAAAGTTCCGCCTCGTAGGCCGCCGTGGCTCCGTCACCACAGGCGGTGACTATTTGCCGGAGCGATTTTGCAATACAGTCACCGGCGGCGAAAACCCCTTTTTCCGATGTTCTCATCCGGCTGTCCGCGATAATATAACCATCCTTGTCGGTGTTTACAACCCCCATGAGATATTCCGTGAGGGGATCCAGGCCGATAAAGATGAAAACACCTTCCACGGGAAGCGTCACATATTCGCCATTACCCTTCATCTTCTTTACTCTAAGACCGCTAACGCCGCCTGTCCCTTCGATTCTTTCGACAATGCCATCCCAGCAGAAATCGATCTTCTCATTCGAAAAGGCCCTGTCCTGGAGTATAGCAGCCGCCCGAAGCCTGTCCCGCCTATGAACGATCGTTACTTTTTCGGCGAATTTCGTGAGATAAAGGGCCTCCTGAACGGCCGTGTTCCCACCACCCACTACTGCCACAGACCGGTCCCGGTAAAAGGGACCGTCGCAGGTGGCGCAGTAGGAAATGCCCCTGCCCATTAGTTCTTTTTCACCGGGAACACCGAGGGATCGCCACCGGGCACCCGTTGCGGCAATGACCGAGAGTGCCCGGTATGATGCGATATTTGTGTTGACCGTCCATCCATGCGACAATCCAAGAGGAGTATTTTCCATGGAAATCACGTCTTCCATTTTTGCCGTGGCGCCGAAGGCCAGAGCCTGGGTACGCAACCTGTCGTGCAGATCAAAACCGCTCACTTCGGGAATGCCGGGATAGTTTTCCACCATATCGGTGACGGTAACCTGGCTTACAGTAGATGATCCCTCCAGAATCAGCGTTTTCATGGCCGACCTCGAAGCGTAGAGCGCCGCCGTCAGTCCCGCCGGTCCCGCCCCTATTATTATACAGTCAAGCACATCATCCGGTATTTCCCTGTCAGTCATCCCTCCACTCCCTTTTTCATTTCACAATTTCATTTTTTATGCAAAAAAGCTTGCCCGTCAGCCCTTGATACAGCCCAAGGCCCTCATGCGCGCCACTTTACGTGAAAGTCCCGCTTCATGAACAACGTCTATGACTTCATGAATGTTTTTATATGCTTCAGGTATTTCCTCATGGAGGGTTCCCTTTCCGGAAGCCATTACAATGACACCCTGTTTTGCCAGCTCCTCCGACACGGATCGTCGGGCACTTGCTTTTTTAGCCTGTGTTCGGCTCATGACCCGCCCCGCGCCGTGGCAGGTGCTTCCAAAGGTTTCCCGCCAGGCCAGTTCCGATCCGGCAAGCAGGTAAGAGCCGGAACCCATATCGCCCGGTATCAACACCGGCTGGCCCACAGAACGGTAGCGGTCAGGAAGGTCCCGATGACCAGGCGGCCAGGCCCGGGTGGCCCCCTTTCGGTGTACACAGACCCGTTTCATTACGCCTTCAACTAAACACTCTTCAATTGTCGCTATATTGTGGCACACGTCATAAACTAAGCGCATGCCGATATCCCTTGGCGCCCTGCCCAGAACCCTCTGAAAGACCTCCATGGTTAAGTGCATGAGAACCTGACGGTTTGCCCAGGCGTAATTGGCGGCGCAGGCCATGGCAGCCAAATATTCCCTTCCCTCCCCGGACTGAATGTAAGCGCAGGCAAGCTGGCGGTCCGGAAGATCAAAATCCCTGGTTTGCCTCTTTTTGACCATGCGGGCCAGGTACTCGTCGCAGACCTGGTATCCCAGTCCCCTCGATCCCGAATGGATCATTACCACCACCTGGCCCTTTTCAATGCCGAAAGCACGGGCCGCCTCATGATCGTAAACATCATCGACGACTTCTATTTCCAGGAAATGATTACCAGACCCCAAAGTACCCAGCTGGTCCCGTCCCCTTTCAAGAGCCCGGTCGCTGAGACAGTCCGGATCACCCCCCTCCATAAGGCCCCCATTTTCCGTCACAGAGAGATCTTCAGGTGTTCCGTATCCATGGTCTACAGCCCATTTCGCTCCCTGCCGAAGAACTTTTTTCCGCTCCCCCAGGGTCAGTCGAATTCCGCCACGGGAGCCAACTCCGCTGGGAATTTCTCTGAACAGATCCGCCAGCAGGGTTTTCAGGTCATTTCCAATTTCTTCAAAACGAAGGTTGGTAGCCAGAAGCCGAACGCCGCAGTTGATATCATACCCCACGCCTCCTGGTGAAATGATTCCCTCTTGCAGGTCAAAGGCGGCAACCCCCCCTATGGGGAATCCATATCCCCAGTGCATGTCAGGCATTGCCAGCGAAGCTGCCTGAATACCGGGAAGCTGGGCAACATTCGAAACCTGCCTGGGGCTTTCTTCCTTCCTTATGTTCTCCATTAGGCGTTCACTGGCGTAAATAATGCCCGGCACACGCATGGCCCCTCGGGGAGGGATTCTCCATCGGTACTCGTCAATACGTTCTATAATAACATCAGACATCGATAATTATCCGTCCCTTCAATTGGCCTTTTTCTTCGGATATGATGGCGCCATGGTAAGTAACTGCCTTGAGTTCCATTTTCAGATAGTGACGTTCCGCATCGAAAATCTCTCCCCCGGCCATCCCTGAAAACATACGTTCATCCAGATGATCTATTTTGATATGCTTTGTTAAAAATCCCTGGCCATTAGCCATATAGAGAAGCTCCCTGAGAAAATTGACAAGCAGTTCCTCAGAATCCCCCCCTTCCGCTGACAAATTACGATATTCCTTCAGAGAAAGGCCTTTTCGTTCGACAAGACAATCCATGAGGGCATTCCCGGCGTTCTTGAAAAGCTCTGCCAGGTCTTTTCCATAAAATTCAAGGCCAATATCTGCTGTATGGTCTAGCGTACGGAATGGAGGATGCCCCATGGCGTCACCTGCCTAGGGGCATTATTGTAGTCGGAAAATGAATCTTATTTCAAGCCTAACGGTCATTAAATAACGTGAACGTGGAAAGGGGTTTGGATGCGCGATTCGGGCCCATTGAAACGGTGCATTGTCGTCACTCCGACTCATCGTTTTTATTTTCGTCGTCATCGTGGGTGCTTTCTTTTGCTCCATCGTCCGGTTCCAAGGCTTCGAGAGCCATATCGCTTTCTTTCTCCCCGAGGTCCTGTTCTTCGCCACGCTCCGCTTTTGCAATACCAACGAGCCTTTCTTCCGGATCGAGATTAATCAGTTTCACTCCCTGGGTACTCCGGTGAAGCTGGGAAATCTCCTCCACCTTTAAGCGGATGATGTTGCCTACATTGCTTATGAGCATCACGTCTTCGTCACGGGATACCTGCATGACCCGAGTCACGAACCCAACTCGTGGTGTTGTTCTCAGATTGATTATGCCCTTGCCTCCCCGTGACTGGAGCCGGTATTCGGCCACATCGGTTCTTTTCCCGAAACCCTTTTCAGAAACTGTTAGGATTGAGCTGCCGCCGGAAAGAATCTCCATGCCTACCACCTGGTCATCGGAGGCCATGCGTATACCTGTTACGCCCCTAGCGGTCCTTCCCATGGCCCGAACGTCGGTTTCCGGGAACCTTATAGAGTGTCCCTTCTTCGTTCCAAGGAAAACGTTCCTCTCTCCATCGGTAAGGTGAACGTCGATGAGTTCATCCCCCTCATCGAGGGTGATGGCGATGATGCCACCGGACCGCGGATGGGAATAGGCAAGAAGCTCCGTCTTTTTGACTATTCCCTGACAGGTTGCCATAAAAATAAATTTTCCTTCCACAAAATCTCTGACGGAAAGAACCGCTGTAATCCTCTCATCACCTGTGATTCCGATAAGGTTGACTACGGCCTTTCCCTTTGCCGCACGGCCTGCCTGGGGTATCTGGTAAACCTTAAGCCAGTACACACGGCCCCTGTTGGTAAAAAAGAGAATATGGCTGTGGCTGGAAGCAATGAATATCCGCTCCACGAAATCGTCTTCCTTGGTTCCCATGCCAATTTTTCCCTTGCCGCCCCTTCGCTGGCTTGTATAGAGTGTGACAGGATTGCGCTTTATGTAGCCCTGGTGAGAGATGGTGACGGCCATGTCTTCCTCGACTATCATGTCCTCGATATCGATTTCTTCGCTGTCGTGGACTATTTCCGTCCGCCGGGCGTCGCCGAAGCGCTTTTTAATGTCATCCAGTTCTTCCTTTATGATGTTCATAACTTTTGCCACATCAGCCAGAATACCCTCAAGCTCAAGCACCACGGCAGTAACGTCCCGGTGTTCATCCCGGATTTTATCCCGTTCCAGGCCGGTAAGGCGCTGAAGGCGCATTTCAAGAATGGCCTTCGCC
>JAQUQY010000131.1 GCA_028715865.1 Syntrophales bacterium | reverse complement strand
GGCCTGGATCGATGCCGAAACGGCCCAAAAGTGACGGCTCGCGGGGGTTCTTTTTGGCATTGATAATCCTGTCACCTTCCTTCCTCCTCGTGGCATCGCGCCGGATGTCTTTTCCCGATAATGGTGCTCCGATTGGAGTATTCGAGAAGCATCTCTTCAGCTCTGTAGAATCCCGGATTCTCTCCGAAGCCGGTTTATGGCAGATGGGCCTGCCGCGTCGGTTCGGGCAGCCGGCAGGCGATCGCCCGAGCGCTTTGCAGTTCAATTCATGGAGCGTGGGGCTTGCCGTCACGGCGGCGATTCGCGTTCCAGGATCTCCCTTCCCCGGACAATGTCCTTTGAGATCTGATCCGCCAGCTCCCGGGGGCCGGGGAATTTGATTTCGTCGCGCAGGCGCTCCACGAATAGAATATTCACGTTTTTCCCGTAAATATCTCCCTGGAAATCAAAAAGGTGGCCTTCTATGGAACGCTCCTTCCCCCCGAAGGTGGGGTTGAAACCGATGTTAAGCACCCCTTCGTGGCGCTTTCCGTCGATTAAAGCGTAGGTGACATACACGCCCTCGCGGGGAATTACCTTCTCAGAGGCGATGTTGGCCGTGGGAAACCCCATGCCCTGCCCACGCTGGTATCCCCTGACCACGGTACCGCTTACTTCGTAATAGCGGCCCAGCATTCTGGATACCAGCCGAACATCACCATCCAGAATTGAAAGCCGGATATTTGTGCTGCTTACTATGGCGTCATCGACGGAAACGGCTTCTACCTGGTCCACGGTGAATCCCAGCCCCCGTCCCCGCTCTCTGAGGAAATCGGCATTGCCCTTCCGGCCTTTCCCAAATGTGTAGTCGTATCCGATGAAAAGCTTTTTAAGGCCGAGGCCTCCCCAGAGAATTGAATCGACGAAGTCATCGGCCGCCGTTTCGGCAAACTCAGGGCTGAAACTGATGACAATTGCGGCATCCACGCCGCAGGATTCGATCAGCTTTAGTTTTTCATCGAGGGGCGTCAGAAGGAAAAAGGGACGCCTTTCAGGATGGATGACCTTCTGTGGATGGGGCTCAAAGGTTATGACAACGGAAGGAACACCCATATCCCGCGCCGACTCGACCAACTTTTCGAAGATCCGCTTATGCCCCAGGTGAACACCGTCGAAATTGCCGATGGTTACCACCGAACCCCGCAGTTCCGCCGGGATATCTTCGACCGATCTGATTACGCGCATCATGACTTCCGAAAGTCCGTTAACCCCTGTTTACACTTCAATACCAGAGGCGGGAACCATACCACGAATGGGCATATTATCAAGTATAAATTGCTTGACAAGGTTCCTTCCTTACGTATAAGTATGCACCTGCTTTTATCTTTACGCGTGCCGAAGTGGCGGAATTGGTAGACGCGCTAGGTTCAGGGTCTAGTGGGCGTACGCCTGTCCGGGTTCAAATCCCGGCTTCGGCACCATTTTTTTTAATATTTAGGGGGCAGATTATTATTCCTGACAATTGGTTTTTTAAACGCATTCAAAACCTAAATGGGGACATCGCCACTCAGGATGTCCCCATTTAAGTTTTCATGCCGGCGCGCGACCAAAGGAATAAAAGCAGCGCGGATTCAGCGTTTAATTGTCAAAAATGTAACCACGACCCTTCTTCTGTCTGTCAGTCTTCACTCGGGGTATATTCCGGTATAATCTCCTTCAGCTTTTCCTTTATAAGGGCCGCGTCGTAATTTTTGGCGGCGCGGACAAGCTCCTCGACCTGACCGTTCACGGAGTTAAAGTCGTGGTTCCGTCCGCGGATGACGCGGATTTTTTCATGGCGGGTACCCATTATTCCTTCGCCCTCGGTAATCAACTCTTCATAAAGCTTTTCTCCCGGCCTCAGCCCGACGAAACGAATGGGAATATCCTTGTCGGGTTCGTAGCCGTTTAAACGTATCAGGTCCCTTGCCATATCGGCGATCTTCACGGGACGGCCCATGTCGAGAATAAAGATCTCGCCACCTTCCCCCATTGCCCCGGCCTGAAGTATGAGCTGGGAGGCCTCGGAAACGCTCATGAAGTAGCGGGTCACATCGGGATGGGTCACCGTGAGCGGAAGTCTGTTTTTTATCTGCTCCATGAAAAGGGGAATGACGGATCCCGAGCTTCCCAAGACGTTGCCGAAGCGGACCGCCACAAATCGCGAATCAGGGTTGCCCTTTGAACACTCCATAATCAGCTCGGCCACCCGTTTCGTGGCGCCCATCACGCTGGTGGGGCGAACGGCCTTGTCCGTGGAAACCAGCACGAACCGTTCCGGCGCCGCCATGTCCCGGAGCGCCAAAATGAGGTTCAGTGTGCCCTGGACGTTTGTCATCACCGCCTCCCAGGGATTCAGCTCCTGCATGGGAACATGCTTCAGGGCGGCCGCGTGAAAAACCACTTCGGGATTGAATTCCTCAAGAGCGCGGCGAAGGCTTTTTTCATCTCTGATATTAACCAGGTATGAACTGACGGGGATAAACTCGAACATCTGACGTGTGGTAGTCTCAACCTGATATAGATTGTATTCCGAAAAATCAAGCAGGCCGAGGACTCCCGGATGCTGTCCCGCTATCTGGCGTACCAGCTCCCTTCCTATTGATCCCCCGGCCCCGGTCACAAGAACACGTTTGCCACGGTAGGTTTCCCTTAGCAGTTCCTCATCGAGGGAAACCACTTCACGGCCAAGAAGGTCTTCATAACGGACTTTGCGGACCGACTTAACCGAAACCCTGCCGTCCATTATCTCGCTCAAGCCCGGCATGATCAGGTAGCGTTTCCCCGTTTTATCGCAAAAAGAAACTATGCGGCGTGTCTGCTGTCCCGTGGCGGACGGCACGGCGATCACTATCTCGTCAAAAAGTTCCCGATGCGACATAATCGAATCCAGGCCACCGAGAACGGAAACGCCATGAATTGATTTCCCCCACTTTGAAGAATCGTCATCAAGAAACCCGACGGGGCGCATTTTCATGGAACGATTGTCCAGCATGTCCCTAACCGCCTTTTCACCGGCGTTACCGGCTCCGACAATAAGGATTTCACGAAATCCTCCTTCGGAAACACCATCTTCTTTACCGGGGGAGAGAAACCCCCCTTCACGGTTAAGAAGAATGCGGACAACCACCCGGACTCCGCCGACAAAAAGAAAGGTCAGCACAAAGTCGATTACGACAACCGACCGGGGGAAGCCGGAGAATCCGCGAATAAACATTAAGTATGCAGTTAGAGCTACAGAGGAAATAACAACTGCCGCTGTTACATTTTGCAGGTCCCTCAAACTCGTGTATCGCCACATGCCCCGGTAGAGTCCGAAGAAATAAAAAACCACCAGCTTTACGACAATAGAAACAGGCAGCACACCTGTGAGACTACCGACAAATGGCGCGGGAATGCCTCCATCGAAGCGCAAAATAAAGGAAAAAAACAGCGCCGCCGCCACCAGAAAACCATCGGCCAGAATCATCAGGTACATATTGCGTTTGATCAGAATTTTTCTGAATGCGGGCGTCACGAAACTTCTATCCCCCCCATAAAACACTTTTCAAAGCTGTGGAGATTCACAAAATCCTTTCGCCGCCGAAACAGGCCCAGCGGGTTTCGTTACGGAACCTTTCTTGTCATATATAACCAACGACCCGTAAATACAAGACTCTATCTCCATGTCGCGCTTAATCTGATCATGCAGCTTTCCCATATGCCTTATCCTTTCTCGTATAAAATATGCTTCATCATTACAAAAGAAGAAGGCCCTGGACAGCTCCCACTTTACACCCTATCCAATTGCCAAAGAACGTAACACGATCAATGAAAGCCACCGCGAAGCAGTTTTGCTCGTACCGTTCTTATATGAAAAATGGTTCAGCAAGGACCGCTTCCTTCAAGAACTCAATTTTTTCCGTACACGACATGTCACCACCGTGAACAGGAAAAAACTGATGACAAGAATAAACAGGACCGCATGAATTCCAAAGGCACAGGCTGCAAGAACACCCGCACTAACAACCAGTTGAACAGCGCCATAACCGATGGTGACCTTCCAATGCGCTATCCCGAACTCATTAGCCAGCAGTTGATATAGATGGCGCCGGTGGGGCTCAAAAAGGTTTTCCCCCGCCCGAAAGCGAACATAGAGTGTCGTCAGCGCATCGGCATAGAAGGGGAAGAGCAAGGCTGTGAAGCAGATCATGTCCCGAAAATTCCGTGCAAGAGCGACGACCAGCACAGCAAAAAGAAATCCCAGGAGAATGCTGCCCACATCCCCCGCAAACACCTTGGCGTGAAGTATATTGAAGGGCAGAAATCCAAGGCACGCCAAGGCGATACAGATGGCGAGCAGAGACAAAGCCTCTTGATAGGCACCTGGCGATGGCTGGTACAGCGTGTACACACCGAGAAGGCCGAAGGCTATAATCCCCGCCACGCCGGCTATACCGTTGATGCCGTCCATAAAATTGAAGAAATTCGCTGTACCTACCACATACAGAAGCATAAAAAAAAGAAAAATGATCAACACAACCGAAGACATGGGAAACATATGTAAATCAAAATAAAGATTCAGCTGGGGGACAAGGGGTACAAGTACGATCAGGGCGGAAAAAAATTGAATGCCGAGACGGAATCTCACTGATATAAGAAAAAAAT
>JAQUQY010000130.1 GCA_028715865.1 Syntrophales bacterium | reverse complement strand
GTCTCGCTTAACCCGGGCCTTGATCGCCAATTGGGCCTTGAGAGCTTTGATGGCGTTGCCCGCAGTGTATTCTTCCCAGAATCCGACCACAGCGTTGACCAACAGTAAAAGAAGGATAATGAAAAAATCCGGCCAGTGCCGGACCAGCCCCGACAAAATCACCGCCACTTCGATCATCCTCGGGATGGGCCCCCAAAAATAGGTGAGAAATTTCAGAAACGGATTGATTTTCTTTTCCTCAATCTCGTTAAGCCCATATTGAGTCAACCGTTTCTGCGCCTCGGCTTGAGTCAGGCCGTCCGGTGACGACCCCAATTTTTTCTCCACTTCCGGTAGCGGCAAGGATTTTAAATCGTTCTTCGCATCTGGCTTGGCATTGAGCTTCGATCCAGGCTTGGGTTCATGGGTCTTAGACTTCGCTTCGGGAGCCTTCGCCTGAGCGGCATTGGGTTTCATAATGTTGAGTATCCTTTCTTTGTTAAGATGCTGGTTTCGTGATTTATTGGGTGCTTGTTGTCATGCTCCTGTCCTTTTTCCATCGCGCCACTTCGCGAAAGGCGTGCCGTCACCTTTGCACTGGCGGATAGTCTCGTCGTAAGGTATCGCGCCGTTAATGGACTCTGCAAGCCCAGGCGTGGTTACTATCAACTCACGATAAGCACGCCAGGTATCTTCGGTCTGAGGTATTCCCTGCGCGGCAAAGCGTTTGTTACAGGTTGGATTGCTTTCATCCATAGCAAGCAGACCTTTGTCGCCTGCGACCATAGCTCTCGCTGTTTCTATAAGCTCTTGTGCGTTTATTTCCGATACGCTTTGCATAGCGACTCCTATCTGTTTACCCGCGCATTCAGTTTTTTTTATTTTTACACCGATTTTCCCAAGGTATCCATTAGATTGTCAAAGGATTTGCTGAATTTTTCAACGCCTTCATCCTCAAGTTGTTGCGTTATTTTGTCAATGCTGATGCCCAGTTCCGGCAATTGGTCTAACATCCAGCGGGCCTTTACGACATCTTGTTCGATACGGTCTTTCGGTTCACCATGGTCGCGGTAAGCGTCGAGGGTTTCGACCGGAGCTGTATCAACCGTGTCCCGTCCTATAAGCGATTCAATGTATTTCACATCGCTGTACTCCGGATTTTTCGTACCGGTGCTGGCCCAGAGCAGCCGCTGGGTCTGGGCTCCTTTATCCGCTAACTTTCTAAACCGATCACTGTCGAAAATTTCCTTGTAGATTTGATAGGCTACTTTCGCGCTGGCGATAGCAACCTGCCCATGCAACATTTTCGCTAAGTCCGCATCCTTGCCGCCCTGGGTGATTAGCTTTTCCAGCAGCGGATCCACCAACACATCAATGCGGCTCACAAAGAAACTGGCCACCGAGGCTACAATCTTTGCCGGCTTCACTTGGTTCGCGCGCGCTTCAATGCCCGCAAGGTAAGCTTCCACAACCTGCCGATAACGAGGAATCCCAAAGAGCAGCGTTACGTTGACGTTGATTCCTTCACTGATGAGTTGTTGGATGACGGGCAGACCTTCCGGCGTAGCCGGTACCTTGATGAATACGTTGGGCCGGTTCAGCGCGGCCCACAACCGGCGGGCTTCCTCCATCGTGCCTCTGGTGTCGTGCGCCAGATGAGGATTGACCTCCAGACTGACATATCCGTCTATTCCCTTAGTCTTGTCGTACAGAGGCCGGAACTCATCCGCGGCGTCTTGAACGTCTTGTTGACTAATGGTTTCATAGATTGCCTTGACACTTTTTCCCGCAAGCGCCATAGCCCGAATATCCTCATCGTAATCATGGCTGCCGGCAATCGCCTTATCAAAGATGGATGGATTCGAAGTCATCCCCCGCAGTCCATCTTCCTTAATCAGGCGCCGGAGCTCGCCGCTGACAATCAGGTCGCGTCGGATGTAGTCGAGCCAAATTGACTGACCGAGCGTTCCTAATTTTTTCAATGGGTTGTATTTCATAATTCCGTTTCCTTTGTTAAAAGTTAAATTTCCTTATTTCCAGCTCTGATATTTACGCAAGACGGCGGCTTTGATGTCCGTAATCAGGTACACTTTCAGTTCTAACCCGCCATGGTCTGCAGCAATACCAACACGCATCATTTCTTCTTTGCGCTCAGCGTTTTCTCTATCAACGTTCCATCCGGATTCCATTTCCAGTTGCGGATCTCCGGCAAGTCGAGACCGTTCTTGTTAATGTACTGCCTGTGCTCCACAAGTTTGTCTTCCAGTTGTTTTTTCAGTTTGGCGCCTTTGGCGCCGAGCTGAGGCAGTTGTTTTATAACGTCGAGTACTAAATGGAATCTGTCAAGGTCATTCAAGACTGTCATATCAAAATAGGTTGTTATGGTACCTTCTTCCTTATAGCCGTGAACATGCATATTCTTATGGTTTCTTTGGCGATATGTGAGCCTGTGAACCAGGGACGGATAGCCGTGGAATGCGAATATTACCGGCTTGTCCCTGGTGAAATATCCGTCGAATTCCTGTTCGTTCAGGCCATGCGGATGTTGGGTGTTCGATTCGAGTTTCATGAGGTCAACGACGTTTACCACACGGACTTTCAGTTCCGGCAGGTGCCGGCGGAGTATGGAAACGGCAGCCAGGGTTTCAAGCGTAGGTACGTCGCCGCAGCAGGCCATCACTACATCCGGTTCGCCGCCGTTGTCACTGCTCGCCCACTGCCATACGCCGATGCCTTTCGTGCAATGTTCGACCGCGGCGTCCATGTCCAGCCATTGAGGCGCAAGATATTTGCCCGCTATCACGACATTGACGTAATGTTTGCTCCTCAGGCAATGATCCCATACCGACAACAGGCAGTTGGCGTCCGGCGGAAGGTAAACCCGCACCACGGAAGCCTTCTTGTTTACCACGTGGTCTATGAAACCCGGGTCCTGATGGGTAAAGCCGTTATGTGCCTGCTGCCAGATGTGGGAGGAAAGCAGGTAATTGAGCGAGGCGATCTTTGCCCTCCATGACAGTTCCGCCGTGACTTTGAGCCACTTGGCGTGCTGATTAAACATCGAATCGATTATATGTATGAAGGCTTCGTAGCAGTTAAACAAGCCGTGCCGCCCGGTAAGCAGATACCCTTCGAGCCAACCTTCACACTGATGCTCGCTCAGCATTTCCATCACCCGTCCATCGGCTGCAAGGAATTCATCATTCTCTTTCGTTCGGGCTTCCCATTGCCGGTTAGTGGCCTCAAAAACACAATTCAACCTGTTGGAAAGCGTTTCGTCGGGACCGAATATCCGAAAATTCCGCTGCTCCCGGTTGAGCTTAATTACATCGCGCAGGAACTCTCCTAGCATATGCGTGTCTGAAGCCATAACGGAGCCCGGCGACGGCACATCCACCGCGTATTTTCTAAAATCCGGCATGGTAAGTTCGCGCAGAAGCAGCCCGCCGTTGGCATGAGGGTTGGCGCCCATTCTTCGCGTGCCTTTTGGCGCGAGCTCGGCCAGTTCCGGCGCCAGCCGCCCTTCTTTATCAAAGAGTTCTTCCGGCTTATAACTTTTCATCCAATTCTCGAGGCTCTTCAGATGCTCGGGGTTGGAGGCATCCACCTGTAAAGGTATTTGGTGGGCTCTGAATGTCCCCTCAATTTGCAGACCGTCAACTACTTTCGGCCCGGTCCAGCCCTTGGGTGAGTTGAGGACTATCATCGGCCAGCGCTTGCGGGCAGGGTCTTTCTTGTCCCTCGCATCGCTCTGTATCTCCTGGATGTTCTCTACGACCTCGTCCAAAACACCCGCCATAAGCTCGAGCATTTTTTCCGGGTCGTCCCCTTCCACAAAGTAAGGCGTCCAGCCGCAGCCCCGCAGGAATTGTTCCAGTTCTTCGCGTTCTATGCGGGCAAGAATCGTCGGGTTTGCTATCTTGTAGCCGTTGAGGTGCAGTATGGGCAGCACGGCTCCGTCGGTGACTGGATTAAGGAATTTGTTCGAGTGCCATGCGGTCGCCAGAGGCCCGGTTTCCGCTTCGCCGTCTCCCACGACGCAGGCTACGATAAGGTCGGGATTATCGAACGCGGCGCCGAAAGCGTGGCTGAGCGAATAGCCAAGTTCTCCTCCTTCGTGTATCGAGCCGGGCATCGTAGGAGCGACATGGCTGGATATCCCGCCGGGAAAAGAGAACTGCTTGAAAAGTTTTTTCAGTCCGGCTTCGTCCTGGGAAACGGCAGGATAAACCTCGCTCCAGGTGCCTTCGAGGTAAACATTTCCCACGATAGCCGGGCCGCCGTGTCCGGGGCCGGAGACATAGAACATATTCAGGTCGTACTTTTTGATTACCCGGTTCAGATGCACATAAATAAAGTTCTGCCCCGGAGTAGTGCCCCAATGCCCGAGCAGCATGGATTTGACGTGAGTCAGTTTCAGCGGTTCCTTAAGCAAAGGATTATCGCAGAGATAGAGCTGCCCGACCGAAAGGTAGTTTGCGGCCCGCCAATACGCGTTCATCTTTTGCAACAGATCGGGAGACAACGCTTCGTCTGTTTTATTTATCCCTTCAGTTTCCGCGGCGATGTTTTCTTTAACCACATTTTTAATCTTCACAACAATACTCTTTTCAGCAATTTTCTTTGTTTTCATAATCATGTTCCTTATCAATTGTAAGACCTAAAAAGCGGCATACCGCGGAAATAACGCCCATA
>JAQUQY010000129.1 GCA_028715865.1 Syntrophales bacterium | reverse complement strand
GGCAATGGCCTCTTCAAGGTCCAGCCTTCCGTCATATAAAGCCTTACCCACGATAACGCCCATGATTCCCGCAGATTCCACTGAGAGAAGGTCTTTAATATCTTCGATTCCCGAAACCCCTCCCGAAGCGATCACGGGAATCCTCACCGCCCTTGCCAACCCCGCCGTTGCTTCCCTGTTGACCCCTGTCTGCATTCCATCACGCCCTATATCGGTATACACCAACGCGTCGAGCTCGCATTTTTCATAGAACATGGCTAACTCAAGGGGACTCATTCCGGACTCTTCTATCCATCCTTCAACGGCTATCCTGTCTCCCCTGGCATCGATTCCTAGAATAATTTTTCCTGGAAAGCTGCGGCAGGCAGCCATGACGAAATCCCGGTCCTTCAGGGCCGTGGTTCCCAGGATCACCCGGCTCACACCGGCGGAAAAACAGTTCTCCACCGCTTCCATGTTGCGAAGGCCTCCTCCAACTTGAACGGGAATGTCCACAGCCTTCGCGATATTTTCAACTATACCTTTGTTGACGGGCCTTCCATGCTTCGACCCATCCAGATCAACCACGTGGATCCTTTCAGCGCCTTTATTTCGCCAGTTTTCCGCCACCTTGACGGGGTCGTCGGCATAGACCGTCACACGGCCGAAATCGCCCTGAAGAAGCCGCACGCATTTTCCGTCCTTAATATCAATCGCAGGAATTACAATCATGCCTTGTCTTGGCTTCCTTTCACCGCGGTTCTTCCACACCGGAGAAATTAAGTCTTCAAACCGCCAGATCCGCCGAACAGCCTGTTGAATGAAGTAAGGATGGTGAGCAGAAAGGGGGCCCGCCCCTATTCACGTTCCGGAAAAGAATTCAAAAGTTCCTTGATCCCATGGGCCGAAAGCTCCCTCACAGTTATCCATTTTCCGCCGCCCATGAAAAAAGTCCGAATATCGAGGATATTCCCCATGAGAGAACCCTGTGTCTTGTCAAAGGTGGCACCCCATATGACGGCCCCGTCGCGCACTCTAATCAGATGAAAGCTGAATACGGCTGAGGCCGGCTGCTCCGCGGCGTAAGTATATCCCTTACGCTCCAGGTAACAGAAAAGATATCCCGCGACGATTGCATCGGCTCCAAGCTCTTCACCCGTTGTGCGAAGTTCATCTCTAAGAGATTCCTTGAATGAGGCTGACTTTACTCTCTTGTATACACCCTCGACACGGTCCGGTGGTATGAGGACGTACTTTCTCATCGATTTCAGTCCTTCGATGAAAAGTTCCTCTATGTCACTTTCCGCGTCCTTTACAGGGGTACCACAGGTTCGAAGAAAGGCTCCCGAAAGAGGGCAACGGACAAACTTCTGATTTGAATATTCCGGCAAAATTCTCTGAACGGGCATGATGGCGATCGTTTCAAAATCGACAGTCCCGTCGGGAAGGGTAGAGGTCGTTTTGATCCCGCTCACTCCGGCACAGCCTGTGAGCATGAATATCGCTGAGAGGACACACAGGCTAAGGACCAGCAGCCTCAGGCTTCTGAGAAAAAAAAAGTGAATGGGAAACATCCTCTCACCGCAAAACAACCATTTAAGTTCGTAACAACGTAACCTTCAGTTGATGTTTATTCACTGGGACTCTTCAATCAAAGGCTACCCTTTGTCGACAGCACTCCCTTGACTCGACTGTCAATCGATATAGCCACAGCGAGGGCGCGAGCAAAAGACTTGAATAAAGACTCCGCTATGTGATGAGGATTTTTACCATATATGACGTTCATATGCAAGGTCATTCCCCCTTTGTCGGCAAGGGCCTTAAAAAATTCCCTTAATTGCATCAGCTCGAATTCTTTTACTTTTTCGCGCTCCAGATCTACATTGTAAACAAGACAGGCCCTTCCTGAAAGATCAATTGAAACATGGCAAAGGCTCTCGTCCATGGGAATGAAAGCTGTTCCATATCGGCGAATCCATTCCTTGGCGCCAAGAGCATTCCCTATGGCTTCTCCCATGCATATGCCTATATCCTCTACGAGGTGGTGATCATCAACATCGGTATCTCCCCTCGCGGTCACCGTGAGATCAACAAGGCTGTGCCGGGCCAGAAGATCAAGCATATGATCGAAAAAGGGCAGTGACGTTTTTCGGCTTCCGGCCCCCTCCCCGTCAAGATTGATCTCCAATACGATATCCGTCTCCGCTGTCCTTCTCTTTATAATGGCGGTCCTCATCATGGTGGGCATCTCCTACAGAACTTTGTTAAGGGGATATTCGATTATTCCTTCGGCGCCGACCTCCCTGAGGAGGGGAATAAGTTCCCTCACGCTGTCTTTATCCACTATGGTATCGACAGCGCACCAATCATCCTTGAAGAGTTCCGATACAGTGGGAGCAGTGATTGAAGGCAGGAGGAGAATTGCCCTTCCAAGGTTCTCCTTCAAAACGTTCATCTTTAGACCCACTTTGCCCATGGCCATGAAAGAACCCCGGAGAAGAAGGCTTACCTGCTCTATCTTTCGTCGCTTCCAGGCATCGTTCCAGGCATCATTATTGGCAATGAGCTGGGTATTGGTTTTCATAAGATCATGTAAAATCCTGAGCTTGTTCGCCCTCAGGGTGCTGCCCGTTTCGGTAACCTCGACAACGGCATCGACAAGACCCTCCACCACCTTCGCTTCCGTCGCGCCCCAGGAAAATTCAACGTCCACTTCTATTCCGCGTTCCTGAAAGTACCTTGTTGTAAAATTAACCAGTTCCGTCGATATCCGCTTTCCTTCCAGATCCTCGAGGTTCTTTATCTGGGAATCCTCCCTCACGGCAAGGACCCACCTGGCCTGTCTCCTGGAAGCTTTGGAATAGACGAGATCCTGAACCACAGTTACATCGGCGTTGGTTTCCAAGATCCAGTCTTTGCCTGTCAGGCCCAGGTCAAGTGTCCCGTCCTCCACGTAGCGAGCCATTTCCTGCGCCCTTATCAGATAACAGGCGATCTCCTCGTCATCTACTGATGGGAAATAGCTCCGCTCACTGTATGATATCTTCCATCCAGCCCGCCTGAAAAGTTCCACCGTATTGGCCTCCAGGCTTCCTTTGGGAATACCCAGCTTCAGTAAATTCATTTCCTGTACAAAACCTCCGGATCAAAAATACGTTCTCCCACGATATCGAAACGATCACCTGTTATACGCCGAAAAAAACAGGACCGATATCCTTCGTGACAGGCCGCTCCCTTCTGGTCAACCAGCAAAAGGACGGCGTCGGCATCGCAGTCAAATCTGATTTCTTTAACAAGCTGAATATTTCCCGACGTTTTACCCTTTACCCACAGTTCATTCCTTGACCGGCTCCAATAGGTTGCATTCCCTGTTTCAATCGTTTTCATCCAGGCGTCACGATTCATATAGGCAACCATTAACAGTTCCTTTGTCGCCGCATCCTGAACAACTGCCGTCACCAGTCCTCCGGCTTTTTCAAAGTCGGGCTCGATGATCATTTAATTCCTCCAGCGTCAAGTTCCCCTTCCGATTCACGGCCCATAAGAAAAAGCACCTGTATTTCAAGGGCCTTTTACTGTTCGGAATGCATTAAGCTAAAGGATACTCAATCATTTGGCAAGTTCTTTTTTAATTTTAATTTTATCTTGCCCGTGATTAAATTTTGTGTTAGCAGTGAGGACTCGGCAATGGATTGGTCTGAATCCTGTATATTTGCAAAGGTAATAATCTCAATAATAAGGAGGTTTAAGTATAATGCAGGTGTTGATCGGCGGCATAGTGGCGGCAGTGGTTGGTTTCTTGGGGGTAATCGTATGGTGGAAGCAGTTTCTGATTCTTTTGGCGGGCGGCATCCCGATCGCTCTTCTTCTTGGCGGAGCCCTGGCAATCTATGTCGGTTACGATGAGGTCCGCGACCAGATGAGAGAAAAGAAGGAAGCGAAAGACCAGACGGAAGAGCTGGAAAAAACTAAGCAGGAACTTGAAAAGGCCAAGGCCCAGACTGAAGAGCTGGAAAAGGCCAAGCAGGAGCTTGAGAAAGCCAGGGCCGCTGCGGAGAAGTATAAGGAAGAACTGGAAAAGGCCAAGGGAGGATCGAATAGCAAGAAATCCTGAGAAAACCGGTTTGTTAGTTTCAGTAGATGGCAACCCGCTTAAGCATGTTGCCATCACTCGCCAAACGATGCGGGGTAGCGTCATGGAAATGGCCAGCCGCCGAAGGGAAGTAGCATGGGGTACGGCCCTGCGATATTGTTAGGCTCGACAGGTCGGGACGTTCCAGACATAGTTCAACCAAACAGCAAGGTCTAAAACAAATGCCATATGGAAAAAGCGAAGTTTTTTACCGATGAGCATCCAAAACCACACCACACTCTATATCTATTAATGCCTGCTCCCCTGTATGTAAATGGGGAAGCAGGCTAATTCAACATTTCCCGTATATTTCTTAAATATAAATGCAAGGTAAGGCGGGCTATAGCCTGCTTACAATTAATGAAAAGGTTATTTCCGTTTCTCGAGGAGGGAATTATAATGAAGCGTCACAAGGCACATATCACGGTTATTTTCATACTTTGCATTGCAGCTCTACCACTGCTGTTCAACGGCAAGGTGGAGGCTAAAACCCAAACTCTCAACTACAGTATTTTTTTCCCGCCCACACACGGACAGGCACTGGCCGCCGCCGCCTGGGCGGAAGAAATAGAAAAGCGCACCGAGGGGAAAGTCAGGATA
>JAQUQY010000128.1:3141-4736 GCA_028715865.1 Syntrophales bacterium | reverse complement strand
CCTGTAATACCAAAATGATAATGTCCTATTTAGCCAAAGTAGAAATGTCCTGTTTGGTCAGTAGTATAATCCCTTTAATAGGAGGGATTTATGACCGACGAAAGGACAGTAACGATGAGTCAGAAGGAGCTAAAGAGGATAGGTATTTTGGAAAAGGTATTAGCTAAAGCGATGACACAAGGTGTAGCCGGAGAGATGCTGGGTATATGTACCCGGCAAGTACGGCGGTTGGCGAAGCGGTTCGAGGCAAAAGGAGCCCAAGGGATAGTACACCGATCGCGTGGCAAGCCGTCGAACAGAGCGATAAGCAGTAGGACAAGAGACTTGGTGCTGGAGCTATACCGCAAGGATTATTGGGATTTTGGGCCTACCTTGGCGAGCGAGAAGCTCTTTGAAAGAGACGGTATCAAAATAAGCGACGAGACTTTGAGATCATGGTTGCTTAAAAGCGGAGGTTGGAAGAAGGGGCGCAAGTGCCGTAAACATCGTAAATGGCGTGAGCGGAAGCCAAATTACGGTGAGATGGTGCAGGGAGACGGGTCACATCATGACTGGTTTGAAGGAAGAGGTCCGGAATGTGTGCTTATGGCGTTCATAGATGATGCTACAGGTAAACCCTTCGCGCGGTTTTATGGATACGAAGGGACAATTCCGGTAATGGATTGTTTTAAGAAGTACGTGAAGCAAAACGGGATCCCGCACAGTATATACATGGATAATCATTCGACATACAAGTCGCAGGCAAAACCGAGTATAGAGGACGAACTTAAGGGGATAGAGCCGTTAAGTCAGTTTGAGAGGGCGGTAAAAGAGCTTGAGGTGGGATTTTTGCATGCGGGGTCACCGCAAGCGAAGGGACGTGTGGAACGGTTATTCAAGACATTCCAGGACCGTCTTATCAAGGAGATGAGACTGGCCGGGGTGGATTCCATGAAGGCCGGGAACGAGTTTTTGAAGAGGTATCTGCCCAAGTACAGTGAGAGGTTCGGGGCGATAGCGGTAGGGACAACGGACATGCACAGGGCAGTTCCAAGAGGGTTAGACATAGACAGTATATTGTGTATTAAAGAGGATCGAGTGGTCAGGAACGATTTTACGGTGTCCTATGGCAATAAGCTGTACCAGATATTAAGCAGGACGAACGCGAAGAAGGTTAGAGTGGAAGAGAGGCTAAGCGGCAGGATTGTGATAAGCTATAAGGGAGAAGAGCTGGGGCACAAAGAGATCACATCCAGACCGGCACAGGTTGTTGAAAAAAGGCCCCCTGTGAGCGTGACTAAGTACCGTAAACCGTCCAAAGGACATCCCTGGGCAAGATGGATAGAGCGGGGTTATCCACAGAATCCAAGTTATCAACAAAAAGAAAAAGTCGGCCAAAAAGAAAAAGAGCTACTACTAGTTCCCTAACGGGGGGAGAGGACATTTCTATATTGGTAAAAAGCGGACATTTCTAAATTGGCTTGACAATACATTCAAAGTCCCTTGCCCCCGGAGAATATTTCTGCTATAATCACACAAAAATACTTGGGCCCGTAGCTCAGCTGGTTAGAGCGCATGCCTCACATGCATGAGGTCGGAGTTTCGATCCCCCCCGC
>JAQUQY010000128.1:0-3131 GCA_028715865.1 Syntrophales bacterium | reverse complement strand
GTGAGCAAGCGACTTCCTTCAAGGCGGCGGGTGGCCGACCGGAGTTTCGCTATGTTTTTTGACGAGCGCAGGCGAGGAATAAAAACATGCCAGCGGAACGAAGGCGCCGATCCCCCCCGCGCCCACCATTTTTCGCCTAAAAGGCGAAAAATGGGGAGCATTGGACATTTAAGTATTTTCTGCGAGGGGTGCGACAATGCGGTTTAATGCTCGAATGTTCTAATGTTCACTTAGCTTGATTGCAATTGTGATTTCGAAAGACCAATTGTATTTCTTGCAAGAAGCGTTATTTGACACACGATGGGATCAAGGGCTCTGACCGCCGGTCTCATCTTTTTTTGTTTTTATTACCTATTTTCACTTATTGCATTACAACGAAAGATGATAACATGCCTACCGAATCTGATTATAAGGATCAACTTTTGCAGCTTATACAGCTGCAGCACATGGACTCCCAGATATATGATCTCCTGACGACAAGCGAAACGTTCCCTGTGAAGATACAAGAGATGGATGCGTTGCATGAATGCAATCGGACCGCTCTTAATAAAGCGGAGGATGATCTCAAAAAACTGCAGGTCTTTAAAAACCAGAGAGAGACGGACATGCAGGCCAAGGAAGATCTCATCAAGAAGCACCAGTCCCAGCTTTTTCAGATAAAGAACAATAAAGAATATTCAGCCCTCCAAGCGGAGATACACGGGGTCAAGGCGGACATATCCCTTATAGAGGAAGATATAATCAACCTGTTCGACAAAATCGATGCCGCGAAAAAGGCCGTGGATGCCGAGAAAAAGGCGTTTGAGGACGAGAAGAAGAAGTTCGATGCCGAGAAGGCTTTGATCATGGATGAAGAGAAAAAAATAAATGACGAGCTTCAGGCGGTGCAGGCAAAGAGGGTCGAGGTCTCAGGCAGCATTGATAAGACCTTGCTGGGACAGTATGAACGGATACTCAGGAGTCGCGGCCGTACTGCCCTTGCCGTTGTAGTCGACGATGAGCGTTGCGGTGAATGCCGTATGTTGCTTCGCCCGCAGATCATCAACGAGGCCAAACTCAAGAGGGCACTTGTTCTCTGCGAAAACTGCTCCCGCATGCTTTATACGGAACAATAATGGACACAATCCAAATATACACAGACGGTGGTTCCAGAGGGAACCCTGGGCCGGCCGCCGTCGGCGCCGTTCTTCTTGATGCCAAGGGCCGTAAGGTAGAGGAAATATCAAGGCCAATAGGCATTGCCACCAATAATGTTGCAGAATATCTCGCCGTTGTTTACGCCCTTCAGGAGGCCGTGTTCAGGAAAGCGTCGAAAGTGGTCATTCATATGGATAGCCAGCTTGTGGCGAGACAGTTAAAGGGTGAATACAGGGTCAAGGACCAGGATATGAGAAAATTCAACGACCTTGCCTTGAATCTTTTCAGGGGATTTGGTAAAGTAGAGATAAGGGAGATACCCAGGGACGAGAACAAGGAAGCTGATGCCCTTGTGAACAAGGCTTTGGATCTCAGCACACTTTTATAGTTTTTGTTCATTGGAGCGGGCCGGATGATCGCTCTTCGCTTTTTGCGGGGAGAGGAAAGTCCGGGCTCCGAATAGCGGCGTAGCGGGTAACCCCCGTCCACCGTGAGGTGAGGATTAGAGCCACAGAGACGAGTCTTCCGTTTTTTTTGCGGAAGGGTGAAACGGGCAATCTCTACGCGGAGCAAGGCCAAATAGGGAAGGAACTGGAAAAGTCCGGAACGTGCGGACAGACCGGTGCGGGGCGGCTAGTCCCGCCAAACTTCCGGGTAGGCTGCATGAGGCTGCCGGCGACGGCGGTCCCAGATGGATGATCATCGCCCCGGTTTCGATCGGGGTACAGAACCCGGCTTACAGGCCCGCTTCGATGAACATTTTATTTATGGAACCCTCTTCCGGATCTACCATGCAGTATGCCATTTCGGCAAAAGACCTCTATTACACTTACCGCGAAAGCTCTTCCGGTGTCGAAGCGCTCAAAGGGCTTGATCTTGAAATAGACCGCGGAGAAATATTCGGTTTTCTCGGTCCCAATGGAGCGGGAAAAACTACCACCATAAAGCTTATCCTTGGGATATTACGCCCCCAAAAGGGCCGCGTCCTCTTGTCCGGAAAGGACCCATCCGTTCCTGCTGCCCGAGTATCCGCCGGATACATGCCTGAAATAGCCGATTATTACCGATATCTTACGCCGGTAGAGCTTCTAAATATGTACGGCGATGTGTTCCGTATGGATAAAAAGATGCTTTCGGCGCGTATTCCGGAACTTATAGCTGTTGTCGGACTGGGAAAAGACGCGAACCGTATCATGAGAGGTTTTTCTAAAGGCATGATGCAGAAAGTGAGCTTTGCCCAGGCGCTTATAAACGACCCCGATGTCCTCATACTCGACGAGCCCATGAGCGGCCTCGACCCCGTAGCACGTGCCAGGATGAGGGAAACCCTTGTAGAGCTGCGCACGAGGGGAAAGACCATATTCTTTTCATCGCACGAGCTTTCCGAAGTAGAGACCGTATCAGACAGGATCGGGATACTGAATAAGGGGCGCATGGTGATCGTCGGAGCGCTTAAGGACGTTATAAGCGGAAAAGGGGAAACGGAGTCGCTTGAGCGTTATTTTCTGAAGATCATAGGGGAGGCGGAATGAGACCCGAATTGGCCGTTGCCCAATGTGTGGTCAAAGAACTGGTAAGAAAAAAGGATTTTTATGTCCTTTTTATGTTCCTTTTTGTTCTTCTGGCGCTTCTGTCGTCCCAGACATTTTTTCATCTTGAAGGTGTAGCGCGTTACGTCAGGGATCTTGGTTATACCATGGTCATGCTTTTTTCGTTCATTATAAGCGTTGGGTTCTCTGCCAAGCAGATCCCCTCGGAGATAGAAACGAAGACTGTGTATCCGCTTCTCGCAAAACCTATAAGCCGTTCTGGCGTCGTTGTGGGGAAGTATTTAGGAGGAGCAGCCGTCTCCTTGCTCTCCTTCTCGGTGTTTTTCTCGGCCTATGCGGCCTTCTCGATACTTTCCGGGAAAGGTCCGGCCGCTATGCTGATGGCCCAGGCATTCGCCTGCGGAGCCCTTTTCCTGGTCCTTACTTCGGCAATGTCGGTTTTTT
>JAQUQY010000127.1 GCA_028715865.1 Syntrophales bacterium | reverse complement strand
GATCGGGCCGCAAAAAACCGTCTCCTTCCTCAATTATTTTTTCTCTGTAATGGGTGAGATCGTGTTCAAAAACGACGGAATCGTGGACAAATACCTGGGGGACGGATTTCTTGCACTTTTCGGAGCTCCCATGTCAAGCGTTTCCGATGCCGACAATGCCGTACGGGCGGCCCTGGAAATGAGAGAAGCACTCATTACAACGCTCAACGAGCGATTTATTGCGGAACTCCAGACTACGCTTGAAGTGGGCATCAGCATCCACACCGGCGAGGTAGTGGTGGGCAATATCGGATTCGAAAAGAAAATGGATTACACCGTAATAGGTGACTCCGTAAATGCACTTTTCCGCATTCAGGAGCTGACAAAAAATCATACCAACGGAATTCTTATAAGCGAAATGACCCGGCGGGCCACACAGTCAGCTTTCGAAGTCCGGGAAGTAGGGAAAAGCGACATCGACGAGACCCGCGGAGAAACAGCTATATTCGAGGTTCTGAACGGGCCCTTGAATCGGCTGGAGCCGCATTCAGTTAAGGATGAAGCCGGAGAGGCATATTAACATGGGAGATTGTTGGCCAAAAAATTTTTTATCCTTTCCATGCCTGTTAAGAAAATAACCATGTCGGCTTGAAATCGTCATAGTTATTATTAAACGGAAGGTATAGGGATTATAGAAGTCGCTCAAAATATTATTTGCCTTTGCGAAATCAATTAATTGTGAGCTGTCTGTGGAGGGAAGAATGCCTTTAATAAAAAAAAATATGACAATAAGCTTTATTCTTTTTCTTTCTTTAATGTTGCTTTTATGTTCTTTTGCCTGGTGCGGTGAAGAGCCCCGTCATTTTACCTTAGAAGAGAGCATCAACATCGCTATTGAGAGGAGCCTGCACATCCGTTCCGCCCGGGAGGCCGTCCATGAGTCCGAGTCAATCAGGAAAGAATCTTTTACCTCTTTTTTGCCGGCCTTCAGCACCACCTACGGCTATAGGCGGCTCGATGAAAAACCGACGGCAAAACTTTTTGATCCCGTCGCTTGGGCCTATCGTGATACTCAGGTTGGGACCCGGGACAACTATAAATGGTCCCTGGATGTGACTCAGCCTCTCTTTGCGGGCGGCGCCATTTCAAGCGCCTACGACATGGCGGCCAGGGGCGTCGATATATCGAAACTGCGTCAGGAAACTACGATACAGGACGTGGTTCTTGACGTGAGATACGCCTATTTCACAATACTCAAGGCCGAACGCGCCCTTGAAGTGGCGAGACAGGCGGTGGGGCTGCTTGAGGCCCATCGTGACACGGCCCAGAGCTTTTACGACGTGGGAGTAATTCCGAGAAATGATCTGCTGTTCGCCGAGGTGGAGCTCGCAAACGGCATTCAGAACCTCACCGTAGCTGAAAACGGTCTGGAGCTTGCGAAGGCCCGTTTCAATACCGTCCTGCGCCGCGACATCGGCGCCCCCGTTGCCGTGGAAGACATTTTGATCTACCACCCCTTTGAGGAAAGCCTCGAAAAATGCCTGGAGCGGGCTTTCGCAAGGCGGTCCGAACTGAAAATCTATGAACTGCAGGTGCAGCAGACCGAGAGGGCCGTCGACGCCGCCCGAAGCGGCTTCTTTCCTTCGGTCAGCGTAACGGGAAACTACTCGCGCTACGGCGATGATCCCGGCGTCAGCGGAAATCTCTACGTGGACAAGGACGACTGGCACCTAATGGCGGTGGCGAATTGGAATTTCTGGGAGTGGGGCAAGACGAAGCACAGCGTAGACGCTTCCCGGCGCAGGGTCGAGCGGGCAAGAAACGACCTCGACAATGTGACTGACCTGGTGGCACTGGAAGTGAAGAGCGCCTACCTCAACGTCCGGGAAGCGGAAAAGCGGATATTCGTGGCGGAAAAAGCGATTATGCAGGCCGAGGAAAATTACCGCCTCAATGTGGAGCGCTACAGGGAGCAGGTGGGAACCACGACGGATGTAATCGACGCCCAGACATTGCTAACCCGTGCCCGATCGGATTATTTCAACACCCTCAGCAATTACCACCTTGCCCTGGGAGAGCTGGATCGTTCAATGGGCTTAATCTACGATGCGGGTTATCTTGAAAGCGATGCTCCATAATACAATGAAGGTGGACAGGTTTATAAGCAAAGGTCTTGCGTTTCGTGTCTGTCTTTTCATTCTGGCAGCCTCGATTTCTCTGACCGGATGTGGCAATGACAACGGGACTTCGGGGCGTATACAGCCCCCGCCGCCTGGAGAGCAGATACGCGTCCGGGTCGATGTTGTTTCCGTACGTACAGGAGATATTTTCGCGCCCATTCGGGCCACGGGAACAGTGGCGCCATTTCGGGAATCAAGAGTAGGCGCAAAGGTTTCCGGCCGCCTCCTGTCTATGGACATCGTAGAAGGGGACTATGTCAGCGAGGGGCAGGCTCTGGTCGAACTTGAGAACGATGAGTACAGGCTGGCCAGGGAAAGCGCCGAGGCCCAGCTGGTGCTTGGGAGGGCTTCAATGCAGGAAGCCTCACTGAACCTGGAGTATGTGACCCGGGAAAAGCGGCGCTTCGAAAGCCTCTATGAACGGCAGGTTATATCACGGCAGAAATACGATGAAATACTCACAGCTCACTCCATGGGTATTGCCCGTGTGGAAGCCCTGGAGGCCCAAGTAAGGGCCGCCGAGGCAAGCCTTCAACTTGCCGAGCGTCATCTGAATGATACAGTGATCCGGGCTCCCTTTTCGGGATATGTTGCTAACAAATTGGCGAACCAGGGAGAAGTTGTTTCCGCGGGAACGCCGCTGTTACGTATAATTGACATTAGCCGGGTGCGCACGGAGGTGAGAATTCCCGAAAGCGACCTTAGAAGGATCGCCCTTGGAATTCCCGTGGCTCTCGATTTCGACGCCCTGCCCGGAAGAACCTTTAAGGGAGAGATTTCAGAGATAAACGCAGCCATCGATCCGGTTAGCAGAAACTTTACTGTGAAAATCGATATTCCCAATGAGGAGAATATGGTCAAGGCGGGCATGTTTGCCCGCATAACCATTAAAACAGATACAAAAACCGATGTAATCGTTGTTCCGGAACGTGCTCTGGTTACCGACGGAGATGGAAAGCCGGCTGTTTTCGTTCTCGAAGAGGAGCGCGCCAGATTTCGACGTGTAGTTACGGGCATGCAGGAGGGAGGATTCGTGACGATAGAAGAGGGCCTGGATCTGGATGAGCGTGTTCTGATATCGGGAAATTTCGGACTTGCCGATGATACACCGGTGACGGCCAGGCTGGTGGATTATTAATATTTATGGCAAAAGTCCGACAGCTCAAAGCTTATAAATGAAGCTTCAATAATGATGGTTCTGTAAAAAGTCGCTGGAATCATCGATCCTGATTTCCCGGGAAATCAGGATCGAATCCGTCAATAATTATAATGAAACTGGCATCATGACTCTTCCCGAATTATCAGTCAAACGGAAAATTACTGTTCTGATGATCATTCTTATCATCGCCTTCTTTGGTGTGCTGGCCTTCATGCGTCTCGGCCTCGACATGATGCCCGAACTGGAATATCCCGCTGTATCGGTCATTACCACCTATGAGGGTGTTTCTTCCGAGGATATCGAAAATCTTATAACCAAGCCCATAGAAGAAGTGGTAGGTTCCGTCCAGAATGTGAAGAGCGTCAATTCCGTCTCCCAGGAAGGGCTTTCGGCAGTTATCGTCGAGTTCGAATGGGGCGTCACGCTTGATTTCGCCGCACAGGATGTACGGGAAAAGCTCGCCTGGCTTACGGACTATCTTCCCGAGGACGCCGATTCGCCACTAGTGGTCAAGTTCAGCGCGAGCGATTATCCAATTCTTTATTACGGCGTCACGGGCATGGAAGACACCAAGGTGCTTCGCACCTTTCTTGAGGACATCATTAAACCACGGCTGGATCGTATTGAAGGCGTAGCTTCAGTTTACATTCTTGGAGGTTTGGAGAGGGAAATCAATGTTTACGTGGACCGTAATAAACTGACAGCCTTTAGTATTACAATAGAAGCGGTCATAGCACGATTGGCCAGGGAGAACGTCAACGTTTCAGGAGGTTACGTCACCAGGGGAAACACGGAGTACCTGGTACGGACCATGGGCGAGTACAAGGAGATACAGTCCATCAGGGACACCATCGTTGCCATGCACGGCGCCACGCCTGTCTATGTGCGTGACATCGCCGAAGTTGCCGACACTTATAAGGAGATCAGAAACAGGACACGAACCAACCATCGCCCCTCCGTGATCATGATGATCATGAAACAGACCGGCAAAAATACCGTTACCGTTTCAAACAAAATCAGCGCTACACTTGATGAGTTGCGGCCCCGCATTCCTGATGATGTTATGTTCTATCCTGTCATGGACCAGGCCCGTATCATCAAGCAGGTAACACGGAGCACCAGCCGGAACGCCCTGGCGGGAGCCTTCATGGCTATTGCCATGATTTTTATCTTTCTCTGGAACTGGCGGCCCACCATTACAATTGCCGTTGCCGTTCCCCTTTCGGGGATTACAACAGCTATCGGCCTCTACGCCTTTGATTACACACTCAATATTATGACCCTGGGCGGTATGGCCCTGGGCGTTGGCATGCTGGTTGACAACGCAGTGGTCGTAATAGAGAATATTTTCCGCCACCAGGAAGAAGGGAAGCCCCCGGACCAAGCCGCGGCCCAGGGCGCCCAGGAAGTGGGGATGGCAA
>JAQUQY010000126.1 GCA_028715865.1 Syntrophales bacterium | reverse complement strand
TCGTCGGGCTCTAAAGCGGCAGCCTCAAAACAGCATATGATATGATTTTTCAAATCGACCCCTTCTTCAAGGGTTTTCAGGAAATAGGCGTTCTGTTCAACCCCCTCCACACCGAAGGTATCCGTAATACTTCCCGTGGCGACTATCAGATAGTCAAAAGGGATATCAGGACCGTCCGTTTTGAGGCATCGCTTTTCAAAATCGATGGAATTGACATGGGCAAGCACGAAATCAACATTTGTTGTTTTCCTGAAAATACTGCGGATTGGGTAGGAAATATCCCCCGCCTCCAGCAACGCTGCAGCAACCTGGTAAAGCAGAGCGAGAAAGGTATGGTAATTGTTGCGATCGACAAGGACAACGTCAACGGATTCTTCAGCAACGGTTCTTGCGGCCCAAAGTCCGCCGAAACCCGCACCGACTATGACAACCCTCGGCTTGACGGCTTCGCTCATGGCTCTCCTGTCGCGTCATGCAATCGTGTCAATGCCTGCTTAGTATATGCTTTAATCTACATTTCTTTATGCACCAAGGCTATTCTTATTTCGGCTCAGTCTTTATTAGCTCTTATATTCAGAGCTTTCGGAGCCAGGCATTTCTGGTTCGATTTCTTATTGCAAGCGGTTCGTTTAGTTGCAAGATCCTGATATCAGTCAAATCCGATCCAATTAGTTATGTTTTCTACAGGCTCACGGGTACTTGTAATCCTGTTGGCGATGCTCTCACTGTCAGGAAAGCCGATTGATATGGCTATAACGAGACGTTTGGATTCAGGAATGCCTGCATATTTCCTGACCACCTTCGGATACATTACTCCTTGATCCTGAATGCAGGTACCAAGCCCGAAATGCAACGCGGCAAGACAGATATTCTGCATGGCAGCCCCCAAATCGAGAAGCGGTCCTGATTCTGACAACTGTTTGTCGACACAAATAAAAATTACCGCGGGAGCATCAAAAAAACGCAATCCCTGCTCCATCCACTGTGCCCGTTTCTCCTTGTCTTCCCTTGGAATTCCCATAACCTGAAAGATGTGCTTTGCCAGTTCAGCCTGCCTCTCCCAATATACGCTGCCCTTCATCCAGCTTATAAGGTTGTATTCTGAATGAGGGATCTCGCCCGCCCTGAATTGTTCCGCGCATTCCTTCCTGATTTTGGAGAATGGCTCTCCAGTGACAACAAAAAACTCCCATGGCTGATTGTTAACGGCAGAGGGCGCCCTGGAGGCAGCTTCCAGAATCTCTTTTATAACTGACTTAGGTACCGGATCGGACTTGAAGCCTCTTACGCTTTTTCGATTCCTGATCGCATCCAGCATGTTCATAATTCATTCCTTTCTCTTTTCAACATGCCCATATGAGTTCCCTGTACCCGCGAGCGAAGGCGATTCGAGCGGCAAATAAAGACAAGGACACCTTTCCTTTTCACAAAGGGGCAATTTACAGTAATCATCCCTGCCCATATCTGACTCCAGCCCGGATACAGGATGTGAAGCATGCCAAATCACTTGTCATTAATAATCATAAAATAACACAATCCATTCGATAAAACTACTTCTCAACAACCCTCAACCAGGAAGGTCCTGAATTCATGACCATTTTCCAGGATTCCACCCCTCTCAATTATACAGGCATAAAACCTTCACATATGATACAGGCATGTCATAAGCCGAACAGGCATTGAACTGAAGGATGCTGACAGGGGAAACAGGATGGATGAAAAAATATATAACACCTTTGAAGTCAGGGAAATCGTCTGTGAAAATGATTCTCTCAGACTGGAGGATAGGAAAAAAAACGTCATCGGAGAAATATCATTAAAGATTTACATCAATGGAACGGAGTATGCTTCCCTTCTCTGCCTCAATCAGCTTACGGAGGAGATGGCTTTGGGTTTTCTCTACGGCGAGGGCGTTATAGACAAACTGTCCGATGTTGCCTCCATATCTTATAATGAGCGGCTCTTTGCCGTCATGATCAACCTGGCCTCAGGACGTTCCGTAGAACGGTGCGAGAGCCTCCGAAGTGTCACCTCGGGGTGCGGAAAATGTTTCACCTATATAAACCCCCTCAAGCATGAAAAATTCCAACCCCTTAAGAACCGGGACCGCTATTCCACACGGGCGATTCTGGAAAACATGAAGGGCTTCGAGCGTCGATCCGTAATTTACCGGGAGGTAGGCGGGGTCCACAGCGTACTCTTTCAGCAGGGAGACTTTTCACTTTTTAACGAAGATATAGGCAGGCACAACTGCTTTGACAAGATCGCCGGCATGTTGCTGAAAGAAAACAGTATGCATCTTTTGGGAAGAGGGATCCTGTTTGTAAGTGGCAGGGTGTCTTCTGAAATCATTACCAAGGTCATACGTCTCGGCGTTCCCGTCCTGGTATCCCGGGCGACGCCCACGGCGGCGGCAGTAAGCCTGGCCAGGGAATACAATGTGACCCTTCTTGGCTACGTCCGAGGCTGCTCGGGATTCGTCTATTCAGGTGGGGATCGGCTTGAATGAACAGGCGATCACTGAAATCATAAATGATCTCACAATTTGAAAATCTCAGGATTATTTTTTCCAGAACTGGACAGTAATGAGTACCATAAGCGTATATATCTCCAGTCGTCCCGCCAGCATGCAAAAGGATAGAACCCATTTCCCGACTTCGGGTATGTGGTCATAGATCTGTGAAGGGCCAACGGCGCCAAAGCCGGGTCCAACATTGCCTATGGTGGCAACAACAGCTGAAAATGCCGTCATCAAGTCAAGGCCCATTGCGGTAAGCGCCAGAAAGGCAGCCACCGTCAAGCCAAGATAGAGAATGAGAAACCCCCAAATGCTTGACATCGTTTCGGGGTACACTATGCGAGTTCCCAGTCTAATGGACTTGACAGCGTGGGGGTGAATAAGGCGAAAGAACTCAACGTACACATGCTTGAAAACAAGCATGATCCGCAGGCACTTGATGCCGCCCGTGGTGGCCCCCGCTGATCCGCCGAAAAACATTAGGATAAGAAGCATCGCCTTTGAGAGAACGGGCCATGTGTCGTAATCAGCCGTGACAAACCCTGTTCCCGTCATGATTGATACTGTCTGGAAGGAGGCGTAACGGAGGGAATCTGACAGCCCGTTCATTAAGCTAAAGCGAAGGTTAAAGGTGATTACAAGAATACAGATAAGGATGATGCCCAGATAGAACCTGAATTCGCTGTTTCTGAATACTGACGTGATATTGCCGGTAAAGAGGCTGTAGTGAAGGGCAAAATTCACGCCTGCCACAAACATGAAGAAGGTGATTACAGCATCGATGTAGGCGCTGTGAAACTGACCTACACTGGCGTCGCTTGTTGAAAACCCTCCCGTTGACATGGTCGAAAACGTGTGACAGAGGGCATTATAGCTGTCCATTCCTCCTGACAAGAGCATAATGAATTGGATCATTGAAAGGATTATGTACACGATCCAAAGGGTTCGAGCCGTCTCGATGGCCCTGGGCATAAGCTTGTCCTGGCGGCTTGCAAGTTCAGATTTGTAGAGCTGCATACCTCCTATGCCCAGCAACGGCATTACGGCAATTGACAGGATTATGATGCCCAGGCCGCCCAGCCATTGAGTGAATGACCTCCAAAAGAGTATGCCCCGGGGCAGATGGTCAAGGCCGCTGAGAACGGTTGCCCCGGTGGTGGTAAAACCGGACATGGACTCAAAAAAGGCGTCGGTGAAATTCGGAAGAACGCCGGAAAAGATAAAGGGAAGGGCACCGAAAAGCGAAGTGAGGATCCATCCCAGGGCTACAATGATAAACCCGTCACGATGGGAGAGGTTCCGGTCATCATCAGGGTGGGGTCTGAAGAGCAGATAGAGCGTTGCGCCCGTGGCACAGGTAAGCCCGCAGGACTCAAGCAAGGCAAAGACATCGCCGTCCTGGTAGAAGATGGACCACACTATTGGGAACAGCATGGTAATCCCCAGGGAAAACAACAGGGCCCCCAGAATGTATAGAATGCTCTTTGTTTTCATGTTCAGTGCACTGGTGAAATTGCGGGAAGGGGGAAGTGACATGAGGTCTGTGAGGTAACGTCAGGACCCCGCTCTCTTTGTAGATTGATCGGATATCTCATAGAAAAAACCACCCTTCCAGGAAAGTGGTTTGTAATTCAGCTCCTCATTATCTGTTCTCTTTGGGATTTACCATACGCCCCAAAAATTGAATTATCAAGAGTAAATCTTGCGGATGTTGCTAACAGAGTAAATCTTGCGGATAACCGTTTGGAAGAGCATTGCTCCCCAAGAATGAAGATATGCTGTGTTTCAGGAAGCTTTACGTATAGCAAAAAGAAGACCTCCTTGCCTCTCTCTGCCGCAACACAGGATTAACTCATTATCTGGCGTACAGTATGTGAAGATAATATTTTGACCCACTTGCAGGCATTTTGTTATATTCCAAGGAAAATCTGGTAATGGAGGGGGCTTATGAAAACGAAATGCTGTATTATTACAATTATTATTGTCATTGGCGTTGTCATGCTTCAGGCCACGTCGAGCCTCGGTCAGCAGCATCGTTCCGGCGAAATGGCGATGGCGGGCAGACATCATCAGGCTTCGGGCACTAATTTCATTTCGAAGGCAGTTCCCGAAGAACCGGCCATGGACAGGATCGACGGCATCTGGAATACTGTAGGCGGCATATCCGTTCAGTTGATGCCCATGGGGGCACATGGCCTCATGGGGACCCACAGGAACGTGGAACTGAGGTCTGTGCATACGAACACTAACATCTATCTCTACGCCTCATGGCCGGACCCCACGGAAAGTGT
>JAQUQY010000125.1 GCA_028715865.1 Syntrophales bacterium | reverse complement strand
TCTTGCTGCGCCATAGCATAGAGATGAGTTTACATGGCTCTGCGTTATTAACGTGGCCACTCATAATTCGACCTCTGCACGATGCATTGCTCGAAGATGCTCTTGCGAAAGCTCAATCAACCCTTGGAATGGTCCCTCAAATGAGGGCGTGGTCACCATGGGTTAAACTGATACGATGGGTGATGTCTGGCGGCAAAGCACAATCACAAGTTATGCCCAACAACCGCAACGACTCGGGCCGGCAATTCCGCTGCGCTTCGATTCCATACGGTTATGCGTAACATTCCACATCATCCCAAGACCATGTCATCTCCAATCCAGGCAACTCTGAAAGAAAAGCCCTAAGGTGTGGCATTCAGATGAAAATCATGCTACTCATAGCTCCACTGAATTCTTTCAAATATTCAATTCTGGATTATCGTGGAAGTGCGGGAGGAAACAGCAGGGATATAATTGTTGTCTAACGCCGGGAACCCGTGGACATGAACAGAACACCCGAACAGAAGGCACGAGACGCCATCGACAGGATGCTTGAGCGGTCGGGCTGGGCTGTGGTCGACAAGAAGGAAATAAACTGGAATCTCGGTTCCGGACTGGCGGTGCGGGAATATCAGACCGATATCGGTCCCGCTGATTATGTGCTGTTCGTGGATCGCCGGCCTGTCGGCGTTATCGAGGCAAAAAAAGAGGAAGAGGGCCACCGGCTGAACACTCATGAAAGCCAGGCCGAAGAGTATGCCCGTAGCAAGCTGAAATGGATCGCCCACAGTTGTCCCCTTCCCTTTGTGTACGAAAGCACAGGGATCGTCACCGCCTTTACGGATCTGAGGGATCCCAAACCCCGATCGCGGTCTGTCTTTTCATTCCACACCCCCATTACCCTGCGAGAAAAACTGGAGCGGAGGTTCACCCTGCGGCAGCGGTTGCAGCAGCTGCCTGAACTGCCTGTTGAGGGTCTGCGGGACTGCCAGGTCAGCGCCATCACGAACCTTGAGGTGTCCTTCAAGAATAACAGGCCCCGGGCGCTGGTCCAGATGGCCACGGGGAGCGGCAAGACCTTCACCGCCATCACCGCGGCGTACCGCCTGCTCAAGTTTGCCGATGCCAGGCGCGTTCTTTTCCTCGTGGATACGAGAAACCTGGGGGAGCAGGCCGAGCAGGAGTTCATGGGATATACCCCGAGTGACGACAACCGGAAATTCACCGAACTGTATAACGTAAGGCGGCTCAATTCCCGCTATGTTCCGCCCGACAGCCAGGTCTGCATCAGCACCATTCAGCGCATGTATGCCATTCTCAGAGGCGAGGATCTGGATGAAGCCGCCGAGCAGACCCATCCCAATGAATACGCGGCCCTGGGTCAGCCCAGGGAAGTGACCTACAACGAAAAGGTTCCCCCTGAGTTTTTCGACTTCATCGTCATCGATGAATGCCACCGATCCATCTACAACCTGTGGCGGCAGGTGCTGGATTACTTTGACGCCTTTTACATCGGACTGACGGCAACCCCGGACAAGCGGACCTTCGGCTTTTTCAATGAAAACGTGGTCAGCGAATACCAGCACGAGGAAGCCGTGGCCGACGGGGTTAACGTGGGCTTCGATACCTACCTGATCGAAACAGCAATAACCGCCGAGGGCGCCAAACTGGACGCCAGGCAGTGGGTGGACAAAAGGAACCGCCTGACGCGAAAAAAGCGGTGGGAGCAGATCGACGAAGAGGTGAGCTACCAGGGACGCGATCTTGACCGTGATGTGGTCAACCCCAGCCAGATCAGAAAGGTGATCAGGACATTCCGGGACAAGCTTCCGGAGATGTTTCCCGGCCGCGAGGAAGTTCCGAAGACGCTGATTTTCGCGAAAACCGACAGCCACGCCGACGATATCATCGCCATCGTACGGGAAGAGTTTGCCGAGGGAAACGCCTTCTGCAAAAAGATCACCTACAGGACCGATGAAGATCCCAAGTCCGTGCTGGCCTCCTTCCGCAACGATTACTATCCCCGGATTGCCGTGACCGTCGACATGATCGCCACCGGAACGGACGTCAAGCCCCTGGAATGCCTGATCTTCATGCGGGACGTGAGGTCAGCCAACTACTTCGAGCAGATGAAGGGCAGAGGTACCCGAACCCTGGGCTATGACGATCTGAAAAAAGTGACCCCCTCGGCCCATACCTGCAAAACGGGCTTTGTCATCGTCGACGCCGTGGGGGTGAGCACGTCCCTCAAAACCGACAGCCGTCCCCTTGAAAGAAAGCGATCGGCTCCCCTGAAGGATCTGCTCCAGGCGGTCCTCATGGGGCAGAGCGATGAAGATATCTTCACGTCACTCGCGGGCAGGCTGGCCCGCCTGGACCGGCAGCTTTCCAGCGACGAGCGTAACCGCTTCGCCGAACTGGCAGAGGGCAAAACCATCAACAGGCTGGCCCATGACCTGCTGGACGCCTATAATCCGGACAAGGTAACCGAAGCCGCGAAGGAACGATTCAAACTGCCGCCCGAGAAGATGCCCGACGAAGATCAAATCCGTGCAGCCCAGGCGGAACTGATCAGCCGCGCCAGGGACACTTTCTCCGGTCCGCTGAACGACTTCATTGAGCGGGTCCGCCAATCCCACGAGCAGATCATCGACACCGTCAATATCGATACATTGAAACATGCCGGCTGGGATACACAGTCGAAGGTGGCGGCGGAAGAGACCATCAGGGATTTCAGGACCTTCATGGAAGCCCACAAGGATGAGATCGTCGCCCTTTCCATTTATTACAATGAACCCTACAACCGGCGAAAGGTCACCTATGCCATGGTGAAGGCCGTGCTTGACACTCTGAAGCAGCTCAAGCCGTCCCTTGCCCCGGTCCGGGTCTGGCAGGCCTTTGAGCAGGTGGAGAAGGTAAACGGCGCGTCGCCGAAAAACGAACTGACCGCCCTGGTGTCACTGATCCGGCGCATCACCGGCATAGACGTCGCTCTGACTTCCTTTGAGGAAACGGTCAACCGCAATTTCAAGAAATGGGTCTTTGCCCGGCAGGCCGGATCGGCACAGAAGTTTACGGAAGAGCAGATGGACTGGCTGCGCATGATCAGGGATCACATCATCAGTTCCGTGCATATAGAAAAAGACGATCTTGATTACGCGCCCTTTGATGGAAAGGGCGGAATCGGCAAAATGGCGCAACTCTTCGGTGAAGAGGTGGAGCGGATACTCGAAGAGATGAATGAGGCGTTGGCGGCGTAGGGATGGATAGTGGAGACAAAAGCACATTTCCCCAATTGGCTTAGTATTTCTTTAAAAGATGCGGCGTTGTACTTAAATGGTAGGGGTTTTAAAAAACATGAATGGGAAACGAGTGGGTTGCCGATAATTAGGATCCAAAATCTGAATAATCCCGATGCACCATTTAATTACACAACAAAAATATTTGAAGACCGTTATCGTGTTGAAAATGGTGACTTATTATTCGCATGGTCAGCTTCACTTGGAACATATATTTGGAAAGGCAAACGAGCTTGGCTAAATCAGCATATTTTCAAAATCACACCATTCCAAGGAGTTGAAAAATCTTACTTACATTACTATCTTGATAAAATCGTTGCTGAGCTATATTCAAAAACCCATGGCTCTGGCATGGTTCACATTACAAAAGGAACCTTTGAGAAGACATCGTTTCTTCTTCCCTCCCCTCCCGAGCAGAAGGAAATCGTCGCCAGAATCGAAGAACTCTTCTCCGAACTCGACAACGGCATCGAAAATCTGAAAAAAGCCAGGGAACAACTGAAAACCTATCGCCAGGCCGTGCTGAAATATGCCTTTGAGGGCAAGCTGACCGAGGAATGGAGAGCCCGGCAAAGTGTGGAGGGCAATCCGCCGGAACCTTCGGATACTCTTCTGGAGCGCATCAGGAAGGAACGGGAAGAGTATTACAAGAAGCAGGTGGAAGACTGGAAGAAGGCCTGCGAGCAGGCAGTGGTTGAAGGGAGAAAGAAGCCTGCCAAGCCCAAAAAGCCGAAGGAGCTGCCGCTCCTGACGGAAAAAGAACTGGCTGAATTGCCGGCGTTGCCGGAGGGGTGGATTTATTGTTTGTTAGAATGTTTAGGAGAGCTTGAACGGGGAAAGTCTAAGCATAGGCCGCGAAATGACAAAAAATTATTCGGTGGTATCTATCCATTTATTCAAACAGGGGAAGTAAAGGCTGCTCATGGAGAAATTAAAACATATGAAAATACATACAATGAAAATGGGTTGGCCCAGAGCAAATTATGGCCAAAAGGGACTCTTTGCATAACGATTGCAGCAAATATTGCAAACACAGCGTTTTTAGGATTCGATGCTTGCTTCCCTGATAGTATAGTTGGCTTTACTGCCTATAAACCATTCATAATTCCAAAATATGTTGATTACTTCATTCAATCAACCCGTGAAAAAATAGAAGCTTTTGCCCCTGCCACGGCTCAAAAGAACATTAATCTCACAACACTTGAGAATCTCTTAATCCCTTGTTGCGGATTAAGTGAACAAAAGACCATCGTCTCCGAAATCGAATCCCGCCTCTCCGTCTGCGACAAGCTTGAACAGAGTATCGACGAAAGCCTCAAAAAGGCCGAGGTCCTGCGGCAAAGCATTTTGAAAAAGGCCTTTGAGGGGGAACTGACAAAAGAATGGCGGAAAGCGAACCCGGAATTGATCTCAGGAGAGAACTCGGCGGAGAGGTTGCTGGAGCGCATCAAGGCGGAAAAGAGAAAATCCACGCCGGAGAAGGCCAGAAAATGAACAACACCGCGAACATTGTTTCAAAAGTCTGGAGTTTCTGTCACACGCTCCGTGATGACGGC
>JAQUQY010000124.1 GCA_028715865.1 Syntrophales bacterium | reverse complement strand
GTAAGCGGCTTGATTGCTGTCATGGCATCCTCATTCAGCCGGGATAATAACGGCTGGATCAGATAATGGCAACAGCAATTCATTATAAAGCGGTAATAACAATAAAAAGAATATACTGGCCAAATGCATGGAAAAAGGAATTTTTCCTGTTGATCTGACAGCGGTTTTTCTGTAGATATCCCGAATGCCTACAAAACCATGGGATATTGTAAACAGCGGTGAAGAAAGCGCTTACGGCATATTCTCTCTTCGGAGAGACAGGGCCCGTTCGCCCCGGACTAATAAGGAGCACGACTTTATTGTTCTTCAGTCGCCCGACTGGGTTAATGTTATTCCCCTGACTCCCGACAAAGAAGTAGTGATGATAAGCCAGTGGCGTCATGGAATCCGACGGCCAACGCTGGAGTTGCCAGGCGGTGTTGTCGATGAGGGAGAAACCATAATGAAGGCAGCGAAAAGGGAACTGCTTGAAGAAACGGGATATGTTGCCGATGAGTTGATTTCCCTGGGATCTGTTCATACCAATCCCGCTTTTTTCAACAACCTTTGCCACACGTTTTTGGCGAAGAATGTCTGCCGTCGGCAGAAACAGGACCTTGATGATAAGGAAGATATCGAAGTCGTTCTCGTTCCTGTTTCTGAAATACCGGAGATGCTTCGCGCCGGCGTGATCACACACTCCCTTATAGCGGTTGCTTTCTATCGATATTTCATGGAATACACGCACCATCTCCCCGAATAACAACCTTCGTAAAGTCTTGCCAGCGAAGGTTATTTATGGAGAGTGTACCAGACAAAGAGGCTGATCTGTCCCCTGTCGCGTATAAGGAGAGACTCCAGATGAAAAGCTATCGAAAAGAACTGTGGATTGATGCTAAGTCAAGGGTAGCATTCATAAATATTACCGGTAATGTACAGGAATGCCTTCAGGAGAGCGGCGTCAGGGAGGGGATCGTTCTCGTCAATGCAATGCACATTACGGCCTCCGTGTTTATAAACGATGATGAGCCGGGACTCCACCAGGATTTCAGGCGCTGGCTCGAGGAACTGGCTCCCCATGAACCGGTATCTCAATATCTCCACAACCGCACCGGCGAGGATAACGGAGACGCTCACCTTAAACGCCAGATCATGGGCAGGGAGGTTGTCGTGGCAATCACGGAAGGACGACTTGACTTCGGGCCCTGGGAGCAGATTTTTTATGGAGAGTTTGACGGCAAAAGACGAAAACGGGTACTCGTGAAAATCATAGGCGAATGAAGATCCAATCTCTATTCATGGAATTATATTAATAGGTTGGTTCACGTTGATATTACTGAAGGGCCTTCCTTTACTGCGCCTCGCAACCAGGGGGCGGTTTGATAGCATGGTTTTAACCATGGCAGGAAGCAGGCGAAAAAGCTGATCTTCTATTACCGTCCCATGGAAGAAATCATGTGATGAATTGAATGAATCCGGACGGTTTTCTCCAGGTGAATAATACATGATTACTCTAGGCATTTGTGTCGGCGCGTCCACGCTCTCAATGGTAGAGCTAGTGCTCGACAGTGAGGGCAAGACTTCCGTTTCCACTGTCATCACCGAACTCCACCACGGAAATCCTTCCGATCTTTTTATGAAAAAGCTGGCGGCCTCGGAACCCGGTCGTTTTGACCGGATTGCCGTGACTGGGAGGGCCTTCAGAAACTTCATAAACCTTTCTTCCATATCCGAACCGGAGGCCGTCGAACGGGCGCTCCATCATGTGAACGGCCATGGAGAAAGTTGCACTGCCGTCGTAAGCGCCGGGGGAGAAAACTTTATAATCTATTTTCTTGATAAGGACGGAGCAATCTCCTCAATACAGTCAGGAAACAAGTGCGCTTCGGGGACAGGGGAATTTTTTCTTCAGCAGATCGGCAGAATGGGCCTTACCCTGGAACAGGCCGCTTCCATGGCCGGTTCCGAGGATCCCTACCGTGTTTCAGGCAGATGCAGTGTTTTCTGCAAAAGCGATTGCACACACGCCCTGAACAAGGGTGTTCCGAAGGGTCGCGTCGTTGCGGGACTATCCCGCATGATGGCAGGCAAGGTAATCGAGATTATCAAGGAGGCCCCGAAACAGGATATAATGCTTATCGGCGGTTGCGCACGGAATGACGTTATGATCGAATCCCTCAAAGAGAACATTGATGGACTGATCATTCCTGAAGAGGCTCCTTATTTCGAAGCCCTGGGGACCGCTTTATGGGCCGCCGAAAATGCGACATGCCCTTTCCCTGGAATGGACCGGGTGCTGAAGAAAGAGGAAAGTCTTTTCTATCGCCTGAAACCGCTTCGTGAAGCCTATGGCATGGTTCAATTCAAGGAGGCTTCCAGGGGAACTGCCCGGCCTGGGGATGAATGCATTGTCGGCCTCGATGTGGGTTCCACCACAACAAAGGCGGTGCTTCTGCGTGTCCATGACGACAAGGTTCTCGCCTCGATCTATCTACGCACCCAGGGAGACCCCGTGGGGGCCTCGAGGAAGTGTTATGCCTCCCTGGCGGACCAGTTGGCCGTGCAGTCCGGACAGGTTGTAATAAAAGGATTGGGCGTAACGGGCTCCGGACGGCAGATCGCCGGCCTTCACGCCATGACCGATGGCATTATCAACGAGATCATCGCTCACGCCACAGGCGCCCTGTATTTCGACAAAGAAGTTGAAACCATTTTTGAAATAGGTGGTCAGGACGCGAAGTACACTTCGTTGACCAACGGAGTCGCCTCTGACTATGCCATGAACGAGGCATGCAGTGCCGGCACGGGATCATTTCTGGAGGAAGCGGCCTGGGAAACCATGGCCGTTAAAATGGAGGAAATCGCAGATATCGCCCTTCAGGGAGAGGCGCCCCCGAATTTCAATGACCAGTGCGCGGCCTTTATAAGCAGTGACATTAAGAACGCGGCCAGCGAAGGGATATGCCGGGAGGATATACTGGCCGGTCTGGTTTATTCTGTCTGCATGAATTACAACAACAGGGTGCGTGGAAACAGGCCGGCGGGCAACAAGGTCTTCATGCAGGGAGGCGTCTGTTACAACCGTGCAGTGCCGCTGGCCATGGCTATGCTAACGGGAAAGTCCATAGTTGTTCCTCCCGATCCAGGTTTGATAGGAGCCTTCGGCGTTGCCCTGGAGGTAAAACGTCGAATATCGCTGGGCTTGATGGATGAACAAGGGTTCTGTCTCAAAGAACTCCGTGACCGGGAAATTGAATACGGCAAACCCTTTGTCTGTAAAGGTGACAAGGAAAGCTGTGATCGTAAGTGCGAGGTAGCCCGCATCAGGATAAACGGTTCGACCCATCCCTTCGGAGGCGCCTGTAACCGCTGGTACAATCTTCGGCACCGCATCAAGGTAGACGTGGAAAACTTCAACTTGGCCGGGCACTATGAGAGTGTCATCTTCGACGGCAAGGAGGCCGAGGGACATCAGGCCGAAAGACCCACCGTTGGAGTAAACAAATCATTCATGGTCAACACTTACTATCCTTTGTACCGGCGTTTCTTTGAAGGTCTCGGTTACAGGGTAGTCTTGTCCGAGGAGTCCCGCCAGGAAGGGATGGATCGAAAAAACGCGCCTTTCTGCTATCCTGCCGAGATAGCCCATGGTTTTTTATCCGAAGTTCTTGAAAAACGCCCCGATTATCTTTTCCTTCCTCAATTCAAGTCCGACACCGTAATAGGGAAGCACAAAAAAGGTGCCGCCTGCCCGCTTTGCCAGGGGGAACCCTATTATCTTACGGCGGCTTTCAAAGATCATGACTTTTTTCGACAGTTAAGTGAAAAGGGAAAAATTCTTGACCCGGTCATTGACTTTTCCCGGGGAATGGAGGCCTCCGAGCCGGTCTTTCGAGCAATGGGGCGTAAGCTTGGAAGGGGGAGATTTGCCGCCCGGCGGGCCTTTCTTGACGCCTTGGCGGAACAGCGGGAGAAATCGCGTGAAATCGAAGAGCTGGGACGGCGGGTTCTCCGGGAGGTTGAAGAAAATCCCGACGATATCGCCGTAGTCCTTTTTGGAAGGTCCTACAATGCCTTTGTCACGGAGGCCAATATGGGGATTCCAAACAAGTTGGCTTCACGGGGAGTAAGGGTAATCCCCCTGCCGTACCTGGAATTAAAAGAAGAATTC
The DNA here is from genome assembly GCA_028715865.1 of Syntrophales bacterium. Taxonomy (GTDB): domain Bacteria; phylum Desulfobacterota; class Syntrophia; order Syntrophales; family UBA2210; genus MLS-D. The sequence continues at coordinate 700 of JAQUQY010000124.1, read as the reverse complement.
CATCACGACGATAGCATGTATTGGTCTTCGGGACAGCGCATTCTTGCCGGCGCGCGACTTGTGAAAGAGCACCCAAGACTCTTCGGCTGCTTTATCACCAACTTTTCCTGCGGGCCCGATTCCTTTATCCTGGGATATTTCAGGGACATAATGGGCAGGAAGCCCTCCCTCACCCTGGAACTGGACAGCCACGTGGCCGATGCCGGACTTGAAACCAGGTTAGAAGCCTTTCTGGACATCATCGAGAGGTACCGCGAGCTTGAAAAACAGGGGGTCGCCAGCGAAGAGCCCGCAGGTTTCCGTCTTGCTGAAGTGGTTTCCCGTAAGGGACAAATGGTTTTTGTAGACTCGAGAGGAGAGGAAAGCCCCTTTTTCGACGGCCGCGTGCACCTGTTAATGCCATCCATGTGCCGCTTCCTGTCCGAAGCGGGATCAGCCGTTTTCCGGGGCTTCGGGATGAAGTCAACGGCTCTGCCGGCGCCGGACGACGAGATCCTTAAAATCGCGAGGGCTCATACGACATGCAAGGAGTGCCTGCCGCTGCTTCTTACAGCGGGCGGATTGGTTAATTACCTCAAGGAGCGAACCGACAGTGATGAAAAACTCGTCTACTTCATGCCCACGGCAGCGGGGCCATGCCGCTTCGGCCAGTATTCGGAATTTCTCAAGGTACTTGCGGCTAAACAGGGTATGAAAAATA
>JAQUQY010000123.1 GCA_028715865.1 Syntrophales bacterium | reverse complement strand
ATGCCCGGAAAAAACGAGGACCAGGGAAATCACGGCATATATTTTGAAATGAGACGCAACAATCGGCCAATAGACCCTATGACCCTTCTACGGAAACGCTGAAGTCCAAATGCCGCTATGAAAGGAAAGGATAAATCCTCTGACCTGAAAGGAATAATCATGAAGCTGACCGAAAATATCTACGTGTATGAATGGACCAATCCCTTCGAGAACAACTGCAACAGTTTTTATATAGGTGGGGGAGTTAACGCCCTTATCGATCCCGGCCTTTCAACCTTCATGCCGGACCTGCTCAGAAGGATGAAGGAGGATGGAATCGACCGTGACGAGATCAGGCATATAATCAATACCCATTCCCATCCTGACCACTTTGAGGCATCCGAATCCTTTGTGTCCGACAAAGAGGTATCAATCTGTCTGTTAAAGGAAGAGCTGGATTTTCACAACGGCGATGGAAAGGATATTTACCGCATGTTCGGGTTCAGCGCGCCCGACATCCCCATTGACCGGATCCTCAATGCCGGTGAGGCTGAATTCGGTGATGAACACTTTGAAATCATACACGTTCCCGGACATTCTCCGGGGTCAATCGCGCTATACTGGCCGGCTGAGAAAGCGCTTTTTTCGGGCGACGTTATTTTCTCACAGAACGTTGGGCGCACAGACTTTCCCGGGGGAAGCAGCAGGGCCTTGAAGGACAGCATCAGGCGGCTGTCAGAACTGGATGTCGAGTTTCTTTTGCCGGGGCACATGGGCATCGTCAAGGGAAATGATGCCGTGAAGAAGAACTTCGGCATTGTCATCAAGCACGTTTTTCCATATCTGTGAAGTCTTGTCGTGTGAAAAACTTAACGGCGGTTTGTTTCGCCTTTGAAGAGTTACCAAGAGTTCCTAGCGGCGAACTTCCAGGCGGTGCTCACCTCCCCTGACATCGAGATAGCGAGCGTCTGTTATCGTCCAATCATCGTTTTTCTTCATGTACAAAACAACCGTTACGGAATCGTCCTCTCCGGTTACAATCATCGTAAGCCTCACCCGCCTTGATCCGTCCTGATCCTTCGCGAACTGAATCCCTGTCAGCTCAATTTTTGCGGGCTTTCCGGCCATCGCCTCGATTTCCCTGCTTTCCTTTATAAAGGTTTCCGCCGTTTTTACGGCTTCCGTTGCCTTCATTCGGAAATAAAAGCTGCCAAAAACAGAAATGCCGCCTGAAATGGCAATTAAAAGCATAAGGGCGACAATGGTTCTGAACCTTCTTCGAATCTTTAACCCTCTCCTTGACTCATCCTCTCGTTCCTCCTCACGGTCAAGCGCTGAAAGTTCCTCTTCATCTTCGCCATGGGTCAAAGGGGCCGCCCGGCTGTCATGAACTTGCCGTGTCAGATCTTCATCATATCGGCGGGAACCGATCGTTCCCGTCTCCAGCAATGTTTCCATACCGCATTGCTTGCAGACGAATTTCTGTGACGGCTTCTCAAAAGACATTTTTTTGATTGTATTAGGATACCCGCAGTGGGAACAAAGAACTCTCATTTTAATTCTCGTCTGCCATTTCCCTGATTTCTGCTTTATTATGCTGACCGTAACACTTACATGCCTCAGGCCACAAACCAGTTTTTTTCTACCGCAGGAACTCCCGGAGGTCCAGATAAAAAAACGTGCCCCATTGCAGCAAGAGATCCGAAGATAACAAAAAGCGATTGATTCATAATCCAACTTTTTGGTTTCTCGGGGTGTCGAATCCGTATGATGAGAACCCTCACACATTCCCCTCGGGCCGGATGACGTTGGCCAGGCGCGCGAACTCTTCCGGCGTCAGGGTTTCTCCCCTGCGCATGGGATCAATACCGAGTTCTTTCAATGCCCGCGACGCGCTTTCCTGGCTGATGAGTATGAAGGGATTGTCCATAAGACTGTTCATCAGTGTTTTTCTGCGCTTGGCGAAAGCCGCCCTGAGGATGTTCTGAAAATGTTCATGATCCCTCAACTCAAAAAGGGGCCTGTCCCTGGTTTCAAACTTCAGAACTATAGATGAAACATTCGGCCGTGGGAAAAAACAGCGGGGCGATACGGATATAACCTTGGAAGCGCTCATGTACATCGCAACGAGCACCGATAACGTCCCGTAGGCGGGAGTTCCCGGCTCGGCAACTATGCGCTCCGCCAGCTCCTTCTGGAACATGAGGACGGCTGTGGAGACAAAATTCCTGAAATGGATAAGGCGCAGCAGTATCTGTGAGGAAATATTGTAAGGAATGTTTCCCACTACTCTGATTCCGCTTCCGGCAGCCGGCGGGACTGATGAAAAATCATAGCTCAGAACATCCTGCTTCAGGATGGTAACGTTGGACCTTCCCGCCATTTCTTCCTCAAGCACATCGATCATTCTCCGATCCGCGTCAAGGGCGATCACCCTGCCCGCCCTGTCCGCCAGCATGCCAGTCATTATGCCCACTCCGGCGCCTATCTCGACAACCTGGTCAAGGGGTCCTATGTCCACACTCTCAACGATTCGGGACATTATATTCCTGTCCATAAGGAAAGACTGGCCGTATCGCTTGAGGGGACGAAGGCCGTGCCTTTCAAGGATTCTTCGCGGTGTAGTCATGGTTTATCCAGTTTTTGAATCACTTGAACACTGTAATCGCCCTGCGTTCTAACAAAGAGTAAAGAGGCGGTCATACATCATCCAGACCCAGGGGCCAGCGGGACACAGCGTTGAGATCATTGGAATGGCGCATTCCCCTTCGCAGAAGAGTTGTGCCGTAAGCCGCGATCATGGCTGCGTTGTCGGTGCATAACACGGGAGGAGGAACGTGCAGGGCCATTCCCCTCTCCTCGCATGCTTTTCGGAAGCATCGGCGCAAACACCTGTTGGCCGCGACTCCGCCGGAAATGGCGATGCTGGAAACGGCCTCCTCTTCCGCCGCCCTAAGCGTCTTCTCAACAAGGACATCGACGATGGCCTGCTGAAAGGAAGCGGCAACATGAGGCATCTCCTCAGAAGAAACGGGGGTATCACGCTTATTTATATAGGAAAGCAGGGATGTTTTCAGCCCGCTGAAGCTGAAGTCAAGGCTCTTTTTCATTGCCCTGGGGAACAGAACACGGTCCGGATCACCCCCCTCGGCTATTTTATCTATTATCACACCCCCGGGGTATCCAAGGTTGAGCATTTTTGCCGCCTTGTCAAAAGCTTCGCCGGCGGCGTCATCCCTTGTCTGTCCCAAGAGCCGCGTCCTGTCCAAATCGGAAAGATGATAGATGTTCGTATGGCCTCCAGAGACCACAAGCGCGATAAAGGGAAAGGACGGTGGATCGTCTGTGAGAAATGCAGCCGCGATATGTCCCGCGATATGGTTAACGCCTACGAAGGGGATATCCCTGGCAAAAGCTATGGATTTTGCGACGGAAAGGCCCACAAGGATGGACCCGATAAGCCCAGGGCCTCTTGTGACGGCGATTCCCTCTATATCATCCAGGGAGACGGCAGCCTCATCCAGGGCCATGTCGATTACAGGCATGATGGCTTCCATGTGTTTTCTGGAGGCTATCTCAGGAACCACACCTCCATAAAGAGCGTGAAAGTCCGCCTGCGAGGCGACAATATTTGAGAGCGTCACTCGCCCCCCGGAAACAACGGCAGCCGAAGTTTCATCACAGGAAGATTCTATTCCCAGTACCAGCATAGTTTTCCTTGGTTGGCATGTCACTGATTAAAATAAAAAACATTCACAAAACCAGGCGAAAGGTATATAAGAAAGTCCGTGTTTTGTAAATACGTATGACGCTTTATGCTTTTTATTCCCCGGCCCGTATTTCGGCGGGACTGTTGCTTATGACAGCCGAACAGGAAAAAACATGGAGATTGAAACAGATTTTCTGGTTCTCGGAAGCGGTATAGCGGGACTGGGCTTTGCCCTCAAGGCTTCCCGCCTTGGAACCGTCGCCATAGTCACAAAAAAGGAAACCGTCGAATCAAGCACAAACTACGCCCAGGGTGGAATAGCCTCAGTAACTGCTGAAACTGACAGTTTTGATTCCCACGTTAAAGATACGCTTTATTGCGGCGCCGGCCTTTGTCATGAAAATGTCGTTCGCTTTGTAGTGTCTGAAGGCCCCTCTCGAATCGGCGAGCTGATAGAATGGGGGGTTCGCTTCTCCATGACCAGGTCGCCTACGGAAAAAGAGTCCTATGACCTTGGCCGGGAGGGTGGCCACAGCCATCGAAGAGTCCTCCATGCTGAAGATCTTACGGGACGGGAAATCGAGCGCGCCCTCGTGGACCGCGCGGAAGCCATCGGAAACATAAGAATTTTTGAAAACCATTTCGCGATCAATCTTATCACCCTTTCAAAGGTAACCGGGAAAAGCCAGCTTAAGGACCGCTGTATAGGCGCCTACGTCTATGATGTAAAGTGCCAGGAGATCCACACCTTCAGAGCCCGGTTCATTATTCTGGCCACCGGCGGATCCGGAAAAGTCTATCTCATTACAACTAACCCCGATATAGCCACCGGTGACGGCCTTGCCATGGCGTTCAGGGCGGGCGCCGTCGTTGCCAATATGGAATTCGTCCAGTTCCACCCGACCTGCCTCTACCACCCGGCCGCGAAGTCCTTCCTTATAAGCGAAGCGGTTCGCGGCGAAGGGGGAGTTCTGATACTTAAGAACGGAGCCTCTTTCATGGAACACTATCACCCGATGAAAAGCCTCGCGCCGCGCGACGTTGTAGCCCAGGCCATCGACGGTGAACTTAAAAAATCAGGCGACGAGTGCGTATATCTTGATATCAGTCACCGGGGCAGGGACTTTCTGATCTCCCGGTTCCCCCACATATACAGGAGATGCATGGATTTCGGCATAGACATGGCGAAAGACCCCAT
>JAQUQY010000122.1 GCA_028715865.1 Syntrophales bacterium | reverse complement strand
CTCTATACAGCAATTATCATGGTCAGCCTGCTGACCACCATTATTCCCCCGCTGGTTCTACCAAACTTTCTCTATAAAGAAAGACGGACATAAAACGGACTTCCGCTTGAAAGGCCTGTTTCAGTCCAGTATGTCCCTTAAGCATCGGGAAAGCTGCTCTAGCTGAAAGGGCTTCTGGATAAACCCGTTACAGCCGCGTTCCATTATGGACTGAGCCTCTCCATTTATGCTGTAGCCGCTGGCAAGCAGCACTTTAATCCTGGGATTAATCTGCCGGAGTTTATCAACTGTGCTGCTACCCGATATCTCAGGCATTATCATGTCAAGTATTACCAGATCGATCTCGTCTTTCTTCTCGCTATAGAGGACGACAGCTTCTTGTCCGTTTCCAGCAACATATACCCGATATCCCAGAGACTCCAGCATGTCCCTGCTGACGTCGAGGACCAAAGCTTCATCATCCACAATAAGAATTGTTTCGGTACCATGCAAAACTTCCGTGGCTGATTCTTTTTCCCCGTCCAGGCATTTATCAGACGCCGGAAGATATAAGGTGAAGGTCGTCCCATGACCGGGTTCACTGTAAACATTTATCATCCCTCCATGTCCCTTGATAATGCCGTAAACCGTAGCCAAACCAAGCCCGGAACCGCGCCCCATGTCTTTCGTCGTGAAGAAGGGATCGAAGATCCTATCCTTCGTCTTCTCATCCATGCCGATTCCCGTATCGGTGACATTCACCTTGATATAAAAGCCGGGCTTTACATCGCCGGCGACGGCTCGCGCTTCATCGAGGAAGATCCTTTCCGTCTCAATAAATATATCTCCGCCTCCGGGCATGGCGTGCCAGGCATTCACAAGGAGATTCAGGAAAACCTGCTCCATCTGGGCGCTATCCGCTTCGACGATGCAGGGGTCCGCTGAGTATTTCCGGTGAATGGAGATTTCCTTTTTGGTCCTCCCGAACATTGCGGAGCTCTTCTTGACGATGTCGTTCATCGATAAGGGCTTTACATCGTAACGGCCACTCCGTGAGAATCCCAGGAGCTGTTTCGTTAAATCCGCACCGCTTGCTACGTGTTCCTCTATGTGCTTCAGCCTTGTGAAATGGGGATGGGAGGGGTCTATGTCGAGCAAAACCAAAGAAGCATTCCCCTGGATCCCCATGAGCAGATTGTTGAAATCATGGGCAATTCCGCCCGCGAGAGTTCCTATGGACTCGAGCTTCTGCGTGCGAGTAAGTTGCTCCTGTAGTTTCTTTCTTTCATCCTCGGACTTAATACGTTCGGTAATATCCGAAGCCACCTCAATGGCGCCGATAATGCGGCCGCTTTCGTCACTGACAGGATATGCTCTAAGATTCCAGTGTCTTCCATAGGAAGATATCAGGAATTCCTGATTTGTTCCTGAAGACATGGCCTTTACGGCCGGACAGATGGAACAGGGCTCGTCGCGTTTATGAAGAACCTTATAGCAGGTTTTGCCCGTGAGGCTTCCGGGAGCAAGATTGAAAAATGCCTCCATGCCCTTGTTAGAATAAATTACCCGAAGATCACGATCAACATAGAAGATATTGTCGGATACACTTTCAAGAATAATCGTTTTTTCTGCCTCTGATTTCCTTAGCGCCTCCACAATGAACTTATAATCGCCGATGTCTCTGCAGACCATCAAAAAGTAGCCGGACTGGGTTACGGAAGTTGTAAAGTCAATTATCTTTTCCCTATCGTCCCTGCAAACAACCGTAAAAACCCTTGGCATGCGCACACCAGGCTTGGCATCACTAAAGTCTTCCACCCATGCCGATATTACCATATGTCTGTATTTGGCATTTGGATATGCTTTTCTGAACCATGTTCTGCCATCGGGAACGTCGGAGAGGTCATACCCGAACATATCCGAGAACTTGGCGTTGACATATATAAATTGACCCTCCTTATTGATAAGAACCATTCCGAAAGGAGCGTTGTCCGACAGGATTTTCAGCACTTCCCTTTCTTCAGTGACTTCCTTCTTCAGGCGCATGAGCTCTGATTCCACAGCTTCCAGCTCCCGATTTCTCTTCTTCAATGCGGCGTTCTCTGCGGACAACTCTTTAAAGAATGCTGACTGGTCAGACATGCACCCTCTCCTGTCGCTTCAAGCGCTGAAGGATTAAAAGTAGAACTTTCGATAGTGCGCTCAAAAGATTGTAAAAATTAAAGCTCCATCAAAATTATCGGATGTCCGTCGAGATTTCTGTAGGCTTTCCCAAAAGACAGACGTTTAAAACGCAGGTTTTTCCAGCACAATATATTTTTAAAACCATTACTTGATGGCATCGTAAAAAGTCTTTGAAACCATCGAATTAGATGGCTTTGTAAAAAGAGCCGCAGGCAAGGCGGGCAAATCCTGAGGAATGAGGCGCACATACGGTGCGTCGCAGTGACGAAGGATGAAGCCCAACGAAGCATCCGGCCTTTTTACGAAGTCATCTTACTTTATTTATTCTATCAAACAGGAGTAGATCACTGAAACGACACTATCCTGTTGACGTCGGCATAAACCGCCAGGCGCGTGAGAAGATTACACGATACAGTTCGACGGTAGTACGCCGAAGCCCTGATATCGTCTATCGGGGCAACCACGAGGGCAACACGTTCTGCAGCGGCGGACAGTGTTTCCTTAGAAAGGTGTTTGCCAACCAGAAATTCTTCAATACCCTTATCCCTTAAAACCGTGGGGGCCACGCTGCCCCAGGCCAGGCGCGCCCTTTCAATCATACCGGAAGGCGATACCGCCAAAAGGGCGGCCATGCTTGCGATGGCGCAGGCCATCGACTTGCGCTGCCCGACCTTTTCGAAATGGTGAAGGTTGTATTCCCGGGGCTTTTTCAGGCGAACCGCCGTGACGATTTCACCCGGCCGGAGGCATGTCTCGCCGGGGCCGGTTATGAAGTCCCCGATGGGAAGTGTACGGCTGTTCTTTCGGTCGGAAATCTCAACTTCCGCCTGAAGGACATACAAGGGAGGCAGGGTGTCCCCCGCAGGAGAAGCCGTGCAGATATTGCCCCCGATGGTCCCCATTGCCCTGATCGGAGGAGAGCCCAATGTACTGAGAGCCTTGGCAATGATGGGCAGGTGTTTCGCGACCAGGGAATGGCTCATGATTTCTTCATGGGTGACGCAGGCGCCGATCCGAATTTCATCATCGGTTTCTTCAATATTGTTTAGCTCGGCAATCCGCTCCAGTCCGATCAGCGAATCGGAATCAGCCTTGTCTGCCCGCATCTTGACAAACAGGTCCGTACCACCGGCAAACAACAGGGGGCGGGGCCCTGCATCCAGAAGAGGCCAAAGCTCGGCAAGGGTGAGTGGAAGATGAACCTGCCTCACGATTCCCTCTCCTTTCCGCGGGAAGCTTCTTCAACGGCTTCAACAATTTTCTGGTATCCAGTACAGCGGCAGAGATTTCCGGCAAGCCCTTCACGGATATCTTCCCGCGATGGACATGGATTGCGCTTCAGAAGCGATTCCGAAGCAATTATCATTCCCGGCGTGCAGAACCCGCACTGGACCGCCCCGTGGCGGACAAAGGCCTCCTGCAGGGGATGTAGCCGTTCGTTTTTAGACAACCCTTCAATGGTAACGACGTCCCGGCCCTCCAGTTGAGCCGCAACCATCAGGCAGGACAGGTGATTATGGCCATCTACAAGAATAGAACAGGCGCCGCATTCTCCGGCGCCGCATCCTTCCTTTGTCCCCGTCAGTTCAAGGTCTTCACGAAGAAGGTCAACGACCCGGCGGTCCGCAGCAATGTCAAGCTGAATGCTCTTTCCGTTGAGAGTGAAGCGGATGGTCACGGGCGCCTCCCTTTCTCCCGGGATTGCTTTTCAGACAGGGCTTGAAGGACCCTTTCCGGGCTGAAGGGAGAGCGGGTCATATGGATGCCGCAGGCGTCGGCCAGGGCGTTGGCAATGGCGGGGAGCGGGCCGTTGGCTCCGACTTCGCCCACGCCCTTCATCCCGTAGGGACCTGACGTTTCCCAGGTTTCAACGATCCGGGAATCGATGCGGGGGACGTCCATGGAACCGGGAATGTGATAGGTGGTAAAGTCCGGCGTCAGGAGACGCCCCTTATCCGTTACGATCTCCTCATAGAGTGCGTAACCGATGCCCTGGGCAATGGCGCCCTGCACCTGCTGGGTAAAGGTCTGGGGATTGAGGACATGGCCGGCCTCGGTCGCCGACGCGTATTCCTTGACTTCAACGGCGCCGGTCAGCTCGTCCACCTCGATGGCGGCAAGGTGCGCGGCGTAGGAAAAAATAAGGTGGGGAAAGCCGATGAAAAACTCCTTGCCCGTATCCAGTTTGTCCCGGGCGACGGGCATGAGAAACTGGCTGATGCAGAGACGGTCTTCCGCGGCCATCATTGAGGCGATCATTTCCAGGGAAATTTCCCGTCCCGATTCGAGATCCCGCACGCGCCCGGGCAGTAATTCCAAGTGATCCAGCTTGTCGGCCATGAGAATCAGGGACGCCCGGCCGATGACCTTCTTCCTGAGTGCGTGGCTCGCCTTGATCAGGGCATTGCCATAGGTGTAGGTGGTGCGGCTTGCAGATGATGATCCCGAAGGGAGGGTCCGCTCCGTATCGGGCTGCACAAGTTCAATGCGGGTATCTTCCTGGCAGAGAATCTGCCCGGCGATCTGGACAAAGGCCGTGGCATTGCCCTGCCCCATGTCAGAAACGCCATTGTAAACCCTGATTCGCCCTTCCTGGGTCAGTTCGATCTTGGCGATGGCGGAATCGGGAAGGCCACGTCCGTAGCCCATGGCGTTAAAAACGGCGGACACCCCTATCCCCCTTTTTTTGAAGGGACCTGCGCCCTGCTTCCACTGACCCCTGTCCCGCCAGAGAGGATGCTCTTCCAGGGCGGCGAGGCAATCGACAATTCCCG
>JAQUQY010000121.1 GCA_028715865.1 Syntrophales bacterium | reverse complement strand
CCTTCCGGCGGTTGAACGAATACATTGAATCAGGCAGAACCTGGGGATCTTTGCATTGCGGCAACTTGAGAACCCGGCCCGTGGTGTATTTCTCTGCTGAATTCGGCTTACACGTGTCGCTGCCCATCTATTCGGGGGGGCTTGGAATCCTGGCGGGCGATCATCTGAAAAGTGCCTCCGACCTGGGTGTTCCCCTGATCGGGATCGGCCTCCTATACAACCAGGGGTATTTTGATCAGCGTCTAAACGGCGACGGTTGGCAGGAAGAAGACTACACCAACCTCGACGTCAGAATAAAGTCCATGCAGGTCGTTCTCAACGGGGATGGCGCGCCTCTCACCGTTAGAATCGACACCAGGAACGGCTCGATCCAGGCCCGGGTCTGGCTGGCAATGGTGGGGCGGGTCCGGCTCTACCTGCTCGATTCCAACATTGAAGAGAATACGGAAGAAGATCGAAGCCTCACATCCCGTCTCTACGGTGGCGACAACCGGCTGCGAATCCGGCAGGAGCTGGTGCTGGGAATCGGCGGCGCCCGGGTGCTGCAGGAACTGGGCATTCATGCCGGCGTTCTGCATCTGAACGAAGGGCACAGTGCTTTTGCTATCCTCGAGGAAGCCCGCCGGATAATGATATATGATGATATATCTTTTCAGCGTGCACATCGGCGGGTGTCCCTGAAAACCGTTTTTACGACCCACACTCCCGTCGCCGCCGGTCATGACCGCTTTTCTCCGGATCTCATTGAAGAGCACATGGGCATTCTGCGGGAAGAGCTGGGCCTGTCCCATCACGATTTCATGGCCCTGGGACGCGTAGACCCCGAGGACGAATCCGAAACCTTCTGCATGACAGTCCTGGCCCTGAAGAGTTGTCGGCGGGCAAACGGTGTTTCGGCCATTCACGGGACGGTGAGCCGCCAAATGTGGCGAGGCCTTTGGCCGATACGGCCCGAGGAGGACATTCCCATAGGCCACATAACCAACGGAGTTCACGTTCTTTCGTGGCTGGCCCCGCAGATGGTGCGTCTTTTCAGAGCCCACCTGGGGCAGGATTGGGCCACGCGGATGTGTCATCCCGATATCTGGGATGGAATTGACAAGATTGACGACGGAGAACTGTGGGAAACCCACCAGACCCTTAAGACTCGGCTCATCCTTTTTGTTCGCCGCCGACTCCTCATTCAGTCGGAGCGTCTTGGTCACCGGGACACTATAAAGGCCATTGACAGGATTCTTGATCCCAATATACTGACCATCGGTTCCGCCCGAAGGTTTGCTGCCTACAAGAGGGGGGATCTGCTTATGACTCAATATGAACGCCTGGTACGGCTGGTTCAGGACGCCGACCGGCCCATACAGATCATATTTGCCGGTAAAGCTCACCCCAGGGACGATGAAGGAAAGGGGATGCTCCAGAGAATCGCCAGGTGCAGCTACGATAAAACACTCCGGCACAGGATTGTTTTCATCGAAAATTACGATTACAATGTGGCCCGCCACCTTGTTCAGGGTGTGGATGTTTGGCTGAACACTCCCCGGCGTCCCCTTGAAGCCTCGGGTACCAGTGGGCAGAAGGTAGTCCTGAACGGAGGTTTGAACCTCTCGGTGCTTGACGGCTGGTGGAACGAAGCCTATGACGGAGCAAACGGCTTTGCCATCGGTCACGGGGGCATGCATAACGACCCGGCTGTCCAGCACGAGCGTGACGCCGGGTACCTTTACGAAACACTCGAAAATGAAGTTCTCCCCCTTTATTACGATAAGGCCGCCGCCGGCATTCCACACAAGTGGGTCAGGCGGACTAAGCACGCCATGCAGTCATTGGGATGGCGTTTTAACGCCGACCGCATGGTGAAAGATTATGCGAAACACTTCTATATACCCGCGGCACTGGCCGGCTCCTCGGATACAAAGTAGCCTTTGCGACACCTGAGGTATGACACGGAACACCCCATTACTAAAGGAGGATTGATATGAAATTGCAGGAACTTTTCAGACTTGACGGAAAGGTCGCCCTTGTCACCGGGGGAGGCCGGGGTATCGGCAAGTTCATCGCCACGGGGTTAGCCGAGGCGGGCTCCAGGGTTGTTGTATCGTCCCGGAAAATTAAAAACCTTGAGGCGGTGGCAAGGGAACTTGAAGAAAAATTCGGGGCTGCCGTTCTTCCCGTTGCCTGCGACGTAAGCAGGCCTGAGGAAATTGATGCCATGCTGAAGGAGGTAATTGATAAATTCGGCCGCGTCGACATTCTTGTGAACAATGCAGGCGCCACCTGGGGCGCGCCGACGCTCGAGTTCCCTCTTGAGAAGTGGGACTACCTCTTTGAGGTAAATGTGCGAGGCGTATGGATACTGACTCAGAAAACCGCGGTCATCATGAAAGAGCGGGGTGGAGGGAATATTATAAATATATCGTCCGTAATGGGATTCCGGGGGTCTGACGAGATCGCGCACCCTGCCGTTCCTTACAATTCAACAAAGGCGGCCATAAATCTGCTTACAATGAATCTTGCCGTAAAGCTTGCGCCCTGGAAGATCCGGGTGAATGCCATTGCTCCCGGGTTCTTCGCGACGGACATGATGGCCTACGTCGAAAAGCCGGAGTTCAAGGAAATTCGCGATGCCGTTATTGCTTCGATTCCATTGGGGCGCATAGGAATTGAAGACGACATAAAGGGAGCCGCTGTATTCCTGGCATCGGAGGCTTCGGGCTTTATGACGGGCCACATAATGGTTGTGGATGGCGGTATCCTTGCAAAGTAGGCTGTCTTGATCGGCCATGACAATCAAAACATTTGAAAAACCCCGGTCTGACAACCGGGGTTTTTCAGTTACAATAATTTTAAATTGTATGATTTCCAATTTCTATTGAGCCATCGCTGATTGTCAACCTGCGCCACTTTTTATGGTTGACAATGTGAATCCTTCGGGATAGACAGTCACGTCATGAGATATAACGTCCCAACTTGCTTGAAACAGCCGCTCATCACGAGTTCCAGTCTTCCTATACTTCGCAGATGGATGATGCGCAAGGAAAAGCTCCTCGAAAAATCTTTGGAGGTGTCGCTAAGTGTATGATCTTTTAGTGGCAGGAGGGGGACCCGCGGGTTCCTCGACGGGGCGATGCGCGGCTCAGAGAGGCCTTAAAACCCTTGTTGTTGAAAAGGAAAACTTCCCCCGTTACAAGCCCTGTGCGGGGGCGGTCTCGAACCGGGCTCTCCGGTCGCTCGACTTCATGCTTCCCGATGAGATAATGGAAAAGAAGATATACGGTCTTCGACTATGTTTCAGGGGGAGGAAAATAGAAGCGCGTAGAGACTTTCCCGTCGCTGTAACCGTGACGAGGAGCTCCTTCGACGAGTATCTCCTGGGAAAAGCCTCGGAAGCAGGAGCACTGGTTCATATGGGGGAGAGGGTCCTGGAACTGGAGGAGCATTATGACCATGTCAGAGTACGCACGGACACATCGGTCTACAAAGCTCGGTACGCTGTAATCGGCGAGGGGGCCCAGGGCTCTCTAAAAAAAATAATGGGTGGCGCCGGACGTGATAAAGTTGCCGCCCTTTCAATGGTCGCCCAGGTTGAGGCTCCGAACAGTGAAATTGATGAACGTCTTCCAGAACTCCTGGAGATACACATAGATCTTTTGAGAATGGGCTATTGCTGGATTTTTCCCCATGACGGGTACTATTCCGTGGGCTTGTGGGGATTCACTCACCACATTTCCGATCCCAAAGGAATGATGAACAGGTTTCTGGAAAGAACAGGTTTCTCAGGGAACCTCAAATTAAGGGGCCATATCATGCCCGCTGGTCAAATCAGAAGTTCGCCGGCCACGGCCAGGATGTTGGCCGTGGGTGACGCAGCGGGCTTCATTGATCCTTTTACAGGAGAAGGGATTTCATATGCCATTATATCGGGCAGGATGGCCGCTGAAGAAGTGGCCGGCCGTGTTACCGGCGAATGGGACCGGGAGGGTTATCACGGGTATGCAGAAAAATGCCGAAGGGAATTCGCCGGTAATTTCATAAGTGCCCGCAGGATGGCTCAAACAGTTTACCGCTTTCCTTCCTTTTTCTTCGAACTTCTGGCTAACGACAGCGATCTTTTCAAAATGTTGCTGGCGGCGCCGGAAATGAAAAGGCTTTACCTGGACTACCTGTTGTGGATGCTGCCACGTCTTCATCGAACTTTTCGTTATTACCTGAGAGGGAGGGTTCTTCGCCGGGAAGGGTGAGTTGACCGGTGAACGGTTCCGGGACCTTCAAGATAATCTATGAATATTATTATTGTCGGATTTTTTTTCGCGTCCATGCTGATAGTGGGAGCACTCAGTATCAGAAAGATAAGAACCATGGCAAGCTATTCCGTGGCTGACCGGAAGGCGGGGACCTTTATCGTGACAGGATCGCTGCTTGCAACTATCGTAGGCGGGTCCAGCACTGTGGGACTTGCCGGTCTCGGTTACTCCAAAGGGCTTGTTGGCGCCTGGTGGCTCCTGGTCGGCGTTGCGGGCCTGGTTCTTCTTGCCCTTTTTCTTGCAGTACATGTTCGAAAAACAGACGCTTTCACGCTTCCTGAAATTCTTGAGCGCCAGTATGGCGGAAAGTCGGCCCGCCTGGCCGCGTCGCTTCTCATTGTAACCGCCTGGCTTGGTATCATCGCGGCGCAGATGATAGCCGCGGGCAAGATAATGTCCGTTCTCTGGCCTGGACATACGGAGATGCTAACCATACTTGCGGCCACAGTGTTCATTATCTACACCGCCCTGGGGGGTCAATACTCGATTCTAAGGACTGACTCTGTGCAGGCGGTTATCATAGCCCTTGGGCTCGCGCTGTGCCTGTACCTTGGAATCAGCGCCGCCGGGGGAAGGGAATCTTTTCTAGAAGCTCTTCCTGGGGATTTTCTTTCATTTCCCCTTTCTCCAGAATTCGGAATGAAAAACCTGATCACATTTCTCCTGTT
>JAQUQY010000120.1 GCA_028715865.1 Syntrophales bacterium | reverse complement strand
TCAGACACATCGGGCGTTATCGTCAGCGAGGTGGAACCGGGTGGAAAGGCTGCCGAGGCCGGAATACTGCCCGCCGATATAATTGTTTCGCTGAACAACACCAGGATAGATTCAATGAAGGATTATCTTGAAGCGGTTTCCAGGGTCGACGAAAAGAAAAGTCTGCTTCTTCTTATAAAGCGGGACGACACACGGTTCTTTGTGGTTATCAAACCCTGAGGCAAAGATCATAACTAAAATACGGCATCCCTCTTGGGCGTACGTTCGGAATATCAGTGTTTAGTATAATTCCGGCTGTACGCCTTTTCTTGGGGATGCCTTGACGGCCGTTCAAAAAAAGCCCCCGGGCAATCCGTGCCCGGGGGCTTTTTTTGAAAAGTATAAGATCGACGTTATTTTACTTTTTCCTGAAGCTGCTTCCCCGGTTTAAATTTAACCACTTTTTTAGCCTTGATCTTGATTTCCTTGCCGGTCTGAGGATTCCTGCCGGTTCGGGCTTTTCTCTTTACCACGGAAAAGGTGCCGAAACCAACTAACCCGATTTTGCCGCTTTTCTTGAGTTCCGCCTGTACGTTCTTTACGTAGGAATCAAGTACTCTGCCGGCGACGGCCTTGGTTACATCCGCTTCCTTCGCCATGGCTGCGATCAATTCTGCCTTTGTCATGCTTTCTTTCCCCCTTTCGCTTTTGAGTTGTTATTTCCGACACCGGACCATAACCCCCCTCGACACGCCTACTGGATTATCATCGGTACCGATTCTTAAGCACTTGGCAAATCTGCCCTTGGAGCCATTCGCCTTCGGAAAGGCAGTCATAACACTGGTTTCGCTGTACGTAGCATAAAGAAAGCGGACAATCAACAAAAAAGTATCTTTCTGTAACGAAAATCACTTATTTCTTCACATATTTAGAAGGCTGTGTAAAATATTTTCTCCTCTGACTCTATGCCGCAGGGAAAAGCAGAACAAGCCGAACCGCAAGGCCGCACAGATAATCCAATTATAACAAATAATTGGAACTCAGTGTCAGGGTTTCCATCAAGGAAAAGGCATGTTTGCTAGCGTAAGCGGTAAAATATCAGTGAAATACTTATAAGAAGGATAATTTGACAAGAACAGGCAATCGACGATAGCATGGAACGCATTATTACTGAAGTTCGCCCTGTCAGTTCCTTAAGGGTTCCATTGCTCTGGCGGTTCTCAGAGGGGCTCGCCGACGGAAATTACCATGATTAAATCAGCTGCCCTTAATCTTTTGCTGGTGGGACTTGTACTGTTGCCTCCAGTTTCGCTATCCTTCGCCGGAAAAGGCGACTCACCGGGGATGGTGGCGGCTCGCGCCCGCATGGTGGCTTCCCTCGAAAGGACTCTCGCTGAAGGATACGGGATTCGCGACGAAGCTGTCTTGCGCGCCATGAACCGGGTTCCAAGGCACTTGTTCGTTCCGGCGCAACAGCAGAGGAGAGCCTATGAAAATATTCCACTGCCGATCGGCTTTGGCCAAACCATTTCTCAACCGTTTGTTGTAGCATACATGACGCACATTGTCGGTATAGACGAGAGTTCAAGAGTTCTTGAAATAGGATCAGGAAGCGGATACCAGGCCGCTGTTCTCGCGGAAATTACAGACGAGGTCTATACTATAGAGATTGTGCCTCAACTGGCCCAATGGGCCGAAGATCGTTTAACCTTTGCCGGATATGTAAAGGTGAAAACGAAGCAGGCCGACGGCTACCATGGATGGATGGATAAGGCTCCCTTTGATGCCATAGTAGTTACGGCCGCATCACCCCATATACCTCCGCCCCTGATTGGCCAACTTAAGGACGGCGGACGCATGATCATCCCCGTCGGCTCTGCCTATTTAACCCAGCAGCTTGTCCTGGTGGAAAAGCACGGTGATGACATTCGTACGAGAAACCTACTGCCAGTCCGGTTTGTTCCCTTTACCCGGGCATCGGAACCATGACTTTATCCTCCAGTAAATATTTCAGCGAGGCCGGAACAGACATTGCCCTTTTTCTGCTCTCCGCCGTTCTTATCGCCTCTCAGGTTGTGCTGATGCAGGCCCTGGCCAGGTCACAGGGATATCATTTTGCCTACATTGTTATTTCCCTCGCCCTGATCGGCTTCGGGTGCAGCGGCACGGTTATCACTCTGGGGAAGCGATGGATGAGTCGCCATGCAGGAGACCTTCTCCCCGGATTCATGTTTATGGCAGGATTGTGCTGCCTTTTCGCCTTTCCTGCGGCCCTATCCATGGTGGCAAAGAGCGACTCAAATTTTCTTTTTCTGGACTGGAGGGGCTGGATTCCCCTGCTGGTGGGTGCTTTTTTTGCCTTTCTCCCCTTTTTTTTCGGAGCCCTTGTTATTGGCCTCGTCTTTGTTAGAGATTCTGATTTGATAGGACGGCGCTACGGAGCGAATCTCCTTGGGTCGGCCTCAGGCGGAGGACTGGGAATTCTGCTGCTTTTTCGGCTTCCTCCGGAGAATATATTTCCACTTTTCTCCTGCCTGATTGCTGTTGCCGTCCTGTGTATAGCAATATCCGTTAAATCAACCCGAGGAAGTTTGAAGTTTTGCCTTTGTTCTTCAATCCTTGCTGTTCTCGGATTTGGGGCCGCGTTAATTACACCGGAATCTGCAATATCATCCTATAAGGGAATCAGCCATGCTTTGCTGCTTCCCGAGGTCCGTATAACTAACGATGAGCCCCACCCCATGGGAAGAGTTCAGATTGTTGAGTCACCAGCCCTGCGATACGGGCCGGGATTAAGCCTGCACTTTCGAGGAGAGCTTCCGGCTCCCCCGCACCTGTATGTTAACGGTGACGCCTACGGCGTTATGCTGTCCCCAACTAACGAAATATCCGCGCTTTTGGAGCACAGCTTACAGAATCTCCCGCTGGTCCTGGCAAATCCGCAAAGGGCGCTGGTAATCAACGCCGGCGCGGGATCATTCGTTAGCCATCTTCTTTCCCGCGGGATTCCATTCGTGGAAGTTATTGAACCCCATCCCGCCGTGGCGTTAATTGTAGAAAAATTTTACGGAAGTTTTCTTCAAGGCACAATATTGCTTACGCATGCCAGGGATGGACGCTCTTTCATTAAAGCCAGTCCGTGCCGGTATGACCTGATCATGCTGCCCGTACAGGGAACCTTCGGAGGCGGCCTCGGAGTTCAATCGCTTAGAGAAAACTATCTTCTCACGGAGGAAGCTTTCCAGGCGATCTGGAATGCTCTTGAAGCTGAAGGGTTTCTATCGGTAAGCGTCTACAACGACCAGCCGCCGCGACAGACACTAAAAATCCTTTCTCTGCTTGTTTCAGCAATGAAAAAGCAAGGAATAGAAGATCCTTCCGGACATATCGCGGCACTTCGAAGCTGGGAAATGCTGACTATGGTAGCGTCTCCAAGCCCCATGGTCGATTCTGACCGCGAAAGGCTTGCTGTTTTTGCCGAAACTCTGGGTTTTGATCGGACATGGATTCCGGGAAAGGGGCCTGCTCTTAATGATAGTTATCATGTTATGGAAGACGACCGCCTGAATGATGGGTTCATTGCCATTATCGGGGGCAGGGACGAAGAGTTCATAGAATCTTACCCGTTCATGATAGACGTTCCTACTGATGATCGTCCCTTTTTTCACCAGTTCCTGCGGTTGAACCGTTTGCCCGAGACAATGAAGTTAACGGGAGGCAGCGCGCTTGTCCTGATGGAAACGGGGTCGTTTATTGTTGTCATTACGGTACTGCTGCTGGCGGCGGTTACCTTTTTTCTGATTCTGGCGCCCCTTCTTTACGTAGAGGGGGCAGCGGGTGGGAAGAGAGCCCCCTTCTTTGTGTTCTTATATTTTTCTTCCTTGGGTCTGGGTTTCATGTTTCTGGAAATCATGTGGATACAGCGCCTTACCCTCTTTTGGGGGCATACGCTTTACAGTGCGGCCGGTGTCATTTCAGCGCTTCTGTGCGGCATGGGGATCGGCAGTATTGCCGCGCCAAGGATCTCCCCCTCCAAGGCCTCCCTTTCTTCAATCCTGATTATTCTTTTGTGTGTTGTGGCTGCCTCCCACTTGCTTCTCCCCCCGCTTTTTCAGGCATCCCTGGGGTTGCCTGGCTATTTGAAATGGCTCCTTGGCTTCTGTGTTATCGCCGTCCCGGCCTTTATCATGGGCATGCCCTTTCCCCTGGCTTTGCGCCGGGTGGCAGAGTCTCACTCGAGCCTGGCGCCATGGGCTTGGGGCATCAACGGGTTCTTTTCGGTACTCGCCCCCCCACTGGCTGTCCTCGCGGCGATTAATTGCGGGTTTGCGGCTGTTGGATGGTTAGCCCTTGCTGCCTACGGCGTGGCCTTGGCGTCGGCAACTTCACTTCATGTCCGGCGCGCCGGGGTTTAATTTTAACTTGATACAGGTTAGAATGTCAGGAGTTTTTATCAGGTCGGCGCCACATATATCTTTATTAGGAGGAAAAATACATGGGAATTCGGGACTTTGGTATATATGATTTTATTGAAAGAAACGCTTTGCTTTATGCCGATCGGGAAGCCGTTGTCTTCAAAGACAGGCGACTGAACTACCTGCAATTCAAGGAAAATTGTGACCGGATGGCCATGGGTCTTGTCGAAGCCGGCGTTGAAAAAGGCGACCGGCTGGCTGTGATATCTCACAACTGCGACGAATTTGTTATTCTCTACGGGGCTGCCGCCAAAGTGGGAGCGATCGTGCTTCCCGTAAACTGGCGCATGCAGAAAGACGAAATCCGCTACGTTCTTGAGGACTGTACGCCGAAGATCCTCTTCGCCGGTTCCGATTATCAGGAAACAGCCCTTGAAACAGCCCGTGACATTCCATCCATTATGCATCTCCATGGCATTGGACCTCGTGGTTCAAAAAATCCCCTTATGCCTTTTGAAGAACTGTACAGCTATAAGGGTATAGAAATAGAAAAAGATATTTCCCGTAAAAACGGATATGTAAT
>JAQUQY010000119.1 GCA_028715865.1 Syntrophales bacterium | reverse complement strand
ATGCAATCCGACCTGCGAGGTGGACATTAAGACAAAGAGGGCTGAACTGAACATGCGATGCGTCAACGGGGCGCAGAATGGGCCATGAGAAGGCTGTGGAAGTACGGGCTTGTGGCATTCATTTTCTTATATCTGGCCATCAACTGGCAGGAGATAGGATGGGTCTTCCATTATGAGACGGCCCAAGACGCAGTGGAAAGCGCGTTTCTGGAGGGAGAGACCAAAGAGGAGGGGAAGATTTTGGAAGTGCCAGCCCTTAACCTATACGTTCCCATAGTTTTTGCGACCTCGGTGGCCGAAAAGGACCTAAAAGACGATTTGGACAGGGGAGTGGTCCTCTTTCCCGGCACTTCAATCCCGGGAGAGGGGGGCCAGGCCGTAATTCTTGGCCACAGCGCGCCGGAAGGATGGCCGAACATAAAACACGACTGGGTCTTTAGCGACTTGGAGGATTTAAAGGAAGGGGACGAGGTCATCGTCCACTGGGACAAGAGGAAAATGACTTACAGGGTTTCAGAAACGATTTTTATAGACAGGGGGGCTATGCTTCCGGAGGAAAAGGAAGGGGAGGATTCCCTGATAATGATAAGCTGTTGGCCGCCGGGTAAAAACATAAGAAGGATAGCAGTAGTATCTTTCTTACAATAGCACTTTACAAATCATAATAAGGAGGTATGCCTTGGAAAGATGTATACAATGGGTGAAGGATAGGCCTTGGACCGTCGGTTTTGCAGTTACCTCTGTGATACTTTTCATATTCCTTATGGTAGCGGTTTTCTCGGGAGGCGATGATTCGGCTGAAGAATTGGCCCTATGCCAGGCTGATTTGGCCGCTTGCTCGCAAAATCTTACCCAAACCCAAGAGGAATTGAATGACAAGAGAGAGCAAAATAAGATCCTTCTGCAAAAGAATCAAGAGCTTGCCAAGAAGTACGGCGACCTGGAAAAAGAGAAGAATAGTTTAAAGGGCGAGAAAACCGAATTAGAGAAAGAAACAGAGAACTTGCAAAACGAGTTGGAGGCGAAGGAGCGGGAGCTGGAGAACTGCCTTAAGTCATCGGCAGTGAACATTCCTCCTCCGCAGATAGCCGGTTCAGCCACGCACGGGGAGATACTGAATCTTTTAAGAGAAGTTTTCCCCAACGCAGCCCCGAGAGGAGTTGAACAAATCAGCTTTGAGCTCACGTCTTATTCCGAGGTTGCAAGATTTCTGCAGGCTGACGACACAAACCAAGCCAGTTTACAGAACAGGAGCGATTACGTTTTCCGCTTGATAGGCAACTTTTCCTCAGCGGGCTGGGAAAGGGTGCCTGTAGGATGGGTCAAGACGAGCAGCGAGAGCTTTTACTTCATTTTCATAGTGAAGGAAGGAAGCGAGCTGCAGATCTTCGGCTTTTTGCCAGACACAGATCAGCCCCAAAGAATACACAAGGATACTACTGCAAAGTTCGTTCTGGTCGGTTAACCGGGACGGAAAAGGCAGGGGCTTTTACCCGGGCCCCTGCCTCATTCTTTTTGTAATCATTAATTCTTTTAAAAATGAAAAAACTTATTTTTATAACAGCTCTTATCCCCCTGCTGGTCTTTTCCGGAGGCATTTTTGCCCAGGGAACCTGCTGGGACGAATGCGCCTACGCCGGCCAGACTGAAGTGAGCGGAAGCGCTTACAGAACCTGCGGAAATTATGATTCCGATGCCTGTCTGGAATGGTCCGCCTGGCAGGGAGGAGGCGATACTTGTTACGATGAATGTGCCTACGCGGGCCAAGTTGAAGTGAGCGGAAGCGCTTACAGAACCTGCGGAAATTATGATTCCGATGCCTGTCTGGAATGGTCCGCCTGGCAGGGAGGAGGTGGCGGTGGAGGCGGAGGTGGCGACACTTGTTCCAACGAGTGTTCCGCATCAGGGGCGAGGCGATGTTATTCCCAAACCCAGTATCAGACCTGCGGAAATTATGATTCCGATGCCTGTCTGGAATGGTCGTCCCCGGTTTCCTGCCCCTCGGGCCAAGAATGCCAGAACGGACAGTGTGTCGCAATTCATCCCGCTCCTACTGTTAACTTGCAGGCAAACGGCCAGGAAGGCCCTATCACAGTGTCTCTTTTTGGCAACGTCACTTTGAGCTGGACATCCCAAAACGCCAATTCCTGCCAGGCTTCGGGAGACTGGTCAGGAAGCAAGAGCACCTCCGGCTCGGAAACAGTTTCTATCTTAGGGGATTCGGTTTACAGCATAAGCTGCACTGGCCTGGGAGGGACAGGTTCGGATTCAGTGACCGTTAATGCCGAAACCAACCTGGCTCCGACTGCCAATGCCGGACCGGACAAAGAAGTGTTTGAGGGCCAGTCCGTCCTCTTGGAGGGTTCCGGCTTTGACCCCAACGGCGACATTCTGACTTTCAGCTGGAACTGCGACGGGGGGACCCTGTCCTCTCACACCATCGCCCAGCCCCATTTCAACGCTCCTTCGGTCAGCGCATCTACTTACTTTAGCTGCTGGCTGACGGTTTCCGACCCCTTGGGGCTTAATGATTCAGACACGACAAGAATTCTGGTCAAGAACGCCACGGACACCGAGCAGGCCTCCGTAACTCTGACGGCCGTTCCTCCTTCGGGTCAGGCTCCTTTGAATGACGTGGACTTGGTGGCTGCGGTTTCCGGGATAGGGGCGGAAGGCTTGGACTATCATTTTGACTGCACCAATGACGGCACCTGGGATAAAAGTGTTTTCAATCCGGGCGTTCTGACTTACACGGCCGAGGACTTGTGCGATTTTGAAAGTTCGGGGAATTATACGGCCAGGGTGGAAGTCTGGAAGGACTGCCTGATAGCCCAGGACACGACCTTAATTGCCGTTTCCTGCGCGGCAACACCGACTTGCCCGGATTTCAACATAGTCAAAAAGATAAGGAATCTTTCCAACGGAACCACCTATCAGACTTCGGTCATCGCCAATCCCACGGAAGTCATGGAAATTCTCATTGAAGTAACGGCCGTTTCCGCAATTTCCGACATTTCCCTGAAGGATTTTCTTCCCGCAGAAATGGTAATGAGAGTCGGTACGCTGATGGTCGACGGAGTGGCAAACTCGGGCAACATACTTGAGGGGATAAATCTGGGGAGCTTTGCCGCCGGCCAAACAAAGAGAATTACGTTCAGGGCGGATTTGCGGGGCTCTTCCAGTTTTCCGCAATTCACCACTACCCTGACCAACAAATCCGAGGCCTCCAGCACTTGTGATGTAAAGATCGCCATAGCCAATGTTGTCGTCCACAAGACCGTTCCTCCGAGCTCTGTCCCGACCGGCCTGACCAACAACCCGTTCTTGGATTCTTTCCTTCTTCCCCTCGTTTTTACTGCCGCCATAATTTGGGCAGCCAAGACTAAGCTCATAGGGTTTGAGGAGTGGCTGGACAAGAGGAGGACCTGGTGGAGGAATTACCATTCCAAGAGAAAGCTCGACTTGACGATTTCAAAGATAAAAATAAAGGAAAAGCTAAACCGCATTCTTTGAATCTTTCCTTAAAATTGTTAGAATCAATTATTATGAAAATTCTAATCATAGAAGACGATGAACGTTTGGCCAAGATGCTAAAGACCGCTTTGGAAAAGGAAGGATACGCCGTGGACTACATGACGACCGGAGAAAAAGGAGAAAGGAGGCTGGAGGTTCATCATCAGGATTACAATCTCTTAATACTGGATCTCATGCTCCCCGACAAGGACGGCCTGGATATTTGCCGGAACGTCCGGGCAAAGAACATAGACATTCCAATTCTCGTCCTGAGCGGAAAGACGGACATAAAAGACAAGGTTTCCCTTTTGGACACCGGGGCGGACGATTACATGGTCAAGCCTTTCTCCTCAGAAGAGCTTATGGCCCGGGTAAGGATGCTTGTCCGAAGGCCGCCGGCCATACCTTCGCAAAAGCTTGAAGTGGACGACCTGACCATGGATCTTATTTCCAGGAAGGTCTGCTACAAGAAAAAGGAGCTGAAGCTTTCCCTAAAAGAATTCAGGTTGTTGGAGTACCTGATGTGGCATCCCAATCAGGTTATCGGAAGGGACCAACTCATAGACAACATCTGGGATTTCGATTTTGATTCCTTCAGCAACGTGGTGGACGTCCACATGAAGAACCTCCGGAAGAAAATCGGCAAAAAGAACGCCGTCAATCTCCTGGAGACGGTCAGGGGAGTGGGGTATCGGCTGAACGCCTAATTTTCCTCTTTTGAGAGACTGCGGCAGGTCCGCAGTTTTTTGTTTCACAGATTATTCACTCCGCCTTTATTAAAATGGAAACAGAAACGATTGCCCACTTATCCCGCGTCAATTAATTACATGAAAAGCACGTAATCATTATTAATTTTTGGATTTGACTCGGGACGCAAATTCGCAAGGTCGCGTTGTCCGGGTCATTCTGTTTGCCGGACAATGTTCCGGTTTTTGATTGAGGGTCACACAATCTTGGCCGGATTAGAACATTATAATTAAATCCAAATTTACACATGAGAAAGAAACCGCTATTTGTATTGTTTGCCGCTTTTGCCGTGGTCGGAGGCGTAGCCGCAATGTCAGCTTACGAAGCCCACATCGTTGAAGTGACGGCTACGATTGAAAACTCCATGGCCGTATCCACGGAAGCGATAGATTTCGGAAATGTCTTCCCGCAGGAGCAGCTCTTCTCCGATCCCTTCATTATCACCCCCAGCTGTTCTTTCAACGACCAGGAGAGAGTTAATTACATAGATTACGTGATAAAGCAGAAGCCGGTCCCCATAGATGAGGATGCAACCGTGACAGCCTGCGAAACTTCAATCGGAAGTCCCGAAGCACTGTCTTCTGAGGAATATTGCCTAAACTACAGCAAGGAAGAGCCGGGGTTTGAGGCGGAAGGAGCGAGTTGTACCGCAGAAGAATTGGATTACGAGGAATTCTGCCAACCCAGCCTTTGCCCGTATCTTTCCAAAGAAGTGGATGGGTTTCCCGGAGAA
>JAQUQY010000118.1 GCA_028715865.1 Syntrophales bacterium | reverse complement strand
AGGCGACGTACCCCCGTCACAATGAACATGAAAACGTACGCTC
The DNA here is from genome assembly GCA_028715865.1 of Syntrophales bacterium. Classification (GTDB taxonomy): domain Bacteria; phylum Desulfobacterota; class Syntrophia; order Syntrophales; family UBA2210; genus MLS-D. The sequence goes on along the minus strand of JAQUQY010000118.1, from coordinate 4,999 downwards.
AAGGGTGGTCAAAATTGGGTTGTCACAGATGGTCAATTTTCGGTTGTCAAAGCCAGATGAAGTTGGGAATATCAAGAACAGGCGTTGTTGACCAGTCCCGAAGCAGGGAAATGCAGTCGCCAAGCGTCGGGCCTCCTTCTGCCTGGTACTTTCGCTCCGGCGGAAATCCCAGTGCCTGGCAAAAGTCCTCCTGGTGAAGTCGAATCGTATGGCCGACTTCATTGGTTGGCCGGTCATATCTTTGACCCAGAATGCACTGTTTTCTTCCGATCAGACGATATTCGGCATTGGATGCGTTCAAGCCAACTGCCCGGGCCAGAGTCATGCAGAAAATTTCATTGACGGCTAGTCCCGGAAAACGATCCGGCTCTCTCGGTATTCAGATACACGATCAGATTATTCATGGCTTTTCGCCTCATATCGGGTTGAATCAGGCGCAAAGCAACCCGCATTTGCGAGGGTCATTTTGCAGGTTGCATCCCCTGGTTGGACATATTTCCTTTTCTGACTTCCTGACATTGCTTCTTGATAATATTCACTTCTTCGGCATCGATGAGGCTCGCGATAGTAGCCATGATCTCAGGATATTGAGATTCTACGCCTTTAGCCACGTCGGTTATGATAATGGGCTTCAGATCAAATACTATGCCGTGCTTCTTGTTGTAAAATGGACTATTACGGACCCTGTAAGAAAATTCAAATTCCTCAAAGGGAACACTCTTTACCCACATCAGCACCAAGGTAGCAATCTCCCTTAATTCAACGGTCACCTTTCCGCTCACTTCGACATTGCCAGTCAGAATATCGACGGGAGGAGCCGCCCAGATGTTCTCTACTTGCGATTTCGGGTCCTTTATTTTGATATGAAGCTCTACCTGTGGGACGAGAAGCATATCAATGTTTTTCTTATCAGAATAGGGTATCAAGTCGTATGAACCAAACGGTCCGATGACGCTGAATCCCTTGGCAATAAGGATTTCGCCAAGATCGCTCTTTATGCCGTTTTCCAGATCAGCAAATTGGGGATACGTAAACCACGGCATATCTTTGCTATTGGTCTTATAACTGCCGTTCGAGATCGTAAAGGTCACCCCCGAGGAGTTGGGGGCGGCTTGCGTATCCGGGGTATAATCAAATGTGGCGGTATATGGTTCCACCGTCATTTGCTGCACGGGCGGCGTCACCGCGCAGCCGAGGAGCATCAAAAACGAGAATACAATAATATACGTTTTCATTGTTTCCTATTTCTCCTATTATTTCATAAACCTACAGTTTATATGCGGCTAACGGCGCCGTCTGCGGCGGTGATGAGCCGTCTTTAGCATAACTTGGTCAGGCTTACGATCTCGTCACAGTCGGTCCTGTTTCCGATCAGTCCAGTGACGTGCCACTCGGGAGCTGAGAAGTGCGCCGCCTGAACATGTAGATGGCCCAACCAAGCGTGTCGCGTCCCCAACGCAGGTATGTTGTTTTGGCCTTCTCCACTCGCTCAACCAACGTCGCCACGTCCGGATCATCTGGATGGGTGCGAGCGTACTCGGCCGTCGCGTACCATTGGAGGCCTTCGTACCTGTCCCAGTCGTCGTTGCTGCTCACAATGGCGTGAACGAAATCCAATCCTCGCCGCTCTCCGGCTTCTGCATTGGAAAAGTGACTCCCGAAGTCCTCTTTGGCGACCCCAGATGCCTCCAGGTAGTCCTCGGACGGCTCCCGCCGCCAGTATGGCTCTCCCACGATTACCCAGCCGCCGGGTTTCACCATGCGGTTCAGGGCTTCGAGGGTATCAGCGTGCCCCCCGAAAACCCAGCCGGCGCCGATACATGATGCCAGATCGAGGCTTTCCGGCTCGTCTGGCTTGAAATCCGCACCATTCATCTGAGTGAAAGTGATGCCCGCGCCCGATGCCCGCATCTCAATTCTTCTCTCTGCTTCGGCGATAAAGAAAGGAGAAATGTCGATCCCTACGCCACGAACGCCATAGGCTTCTGCCAGGCGAATCAGGAACTCGCCTTTCCCGCAGGCAATGTCAACCACCTGCGCGCCGGTCGGGAGGCGCAGGAGCTCCACGAGACGCGTCAGTTTCTCCTCGCTCGTAGGGTTGCATACCACGTGTTCGCGGTGAGTGATGTCGAAGAATTTCCATATGTCCATGATTCAGTCCTTAAACGGCCTATCGAAAAGCTCCGGGGCGGCATGGTCCTCGCCGCCCCCAGCAGCGCCATGTCGGCGTCAAAGTTTTGGTTCTCTTGGAAGCTGCGCGCCATGCCATACTGCTACTATCCAAACAATATCGCTTTTTATTCTATAAAAGAACCGATAAGGCGACACAATAACTTCACGGTATGGAAGTTCGAGAAATTCCGGTATGATTCTTCCGGACTCAGGTAATGTTTCGAGTCTTCGCAAAATCGTTTCAGCTTTTTCTCGAAAGCTAATTGCAGCAGATGGCTTATCCCGTTTGATGTAGGATAGTGCAGAAAGAAATTGGTTGCGGGCAGAAGGGGTAAATTGTACCTTCACTATGACTCCTTGGCCAAAATTGCGTCGGCTTCGGCAAGGACCGTATTGAGGTCATATCCTTCACCTAATTCAACCTCCCGATCACCCCTGGCCAAAAGCCTCAGGAGCTCCTTTTCGTTCTCGGATTTTTCATAAGCTTCAACTCCAATCAACACAGCTGCTGCGCGCCCCCTTTGGGTAATGATTAAAGGCTCATTGTCTTTATTTAATTTTTTTAATAGCTTAGCAGCATCCTGCCTTAAGTCGCTCACAGGGATTATATTAGCTAATTTGCTCATGGCGTACCTCCTTTAATACATTTGGATGTATCACCAAACAACCTATTAATCAAATTAAAAATTCAAGCACTGACTTTGTTAGAAAACGCCAACGTTGAGCTGTGCGGCGCGTCTTTTGCGTCCGCACCAGTGATTGGTTAGATTTCTCCTTTATAAACATCCTTCCGATTGCCGATTCTGAGGATGAGAATGTCAAGACCCAACAAGGCATAGATTGCTCTGTAGTCACCGATGCGATACTTGCGAAGTCCGGCAAACTGACCCTTGAGTGTAGGATTGGATTCAGGGTTCTTAATCAATGCCGTCTCAATAAGGTCAAGGATTCTTTTTGCTTCTGTCTTCGATAGGTTTCTGATGTCCCGGTAGACTGACTTCTTGTAAACGATGTTATAGGCCAAGGGACTTCCTCATCTCTTTGGTTGAAATAACCTCATCACCCTTGTCGTGGAGTCGATCCAGGGCGATCTGGAGATCCGCAAAATCCTCTATATAGGATTCCAAAGCCTTTTGAATGATGAAAGAGCGGGGTCTTTCGGTCTCTTTGGCAATGTTGTCGAGTTGGCTGGCAAGGTTCTTGGGAAGCCGAATTGATATCGCTGTACTCATAGCGCACCTCCTGTCATCGATGTATTACAATGTATGCAGGGATGCCTCTTTTGTCAAGTCCATTTTTGAAATCTGACGGCGGGCATCAGCCGCGCGGCTCCGGCGCGTCAACTACAGCGCCGTGTTCCGTTTCTTTTACCTGTTCTCTCAACAGCCTCCTGCACTTCCAAAAGGCAGCCCCCGCTGATTCAGCTCCTTCCACCCTCACCGGCCGTTGATCGATTCCATGATCTGCTTGAAGCTTTGAACGCCGGCTTCGAGGTTTTCGATTATCTCCTCGGCAAGCACGTCCGGGTCGGGAAGGTTATCCAGGTCAGCCAGGCTGTGGTCCCTGATCCAGAAGATGTCCAGGCTCGTTTTGTCCCGGGCCATGATTTCGTCACGGGAAAAAACACGCCACCTGCCTTCGGGGTTTTGCTCCGACCAGGTTTCCTTTCTCCTGTGCCGGTTTTCCGGATTGTAGCAGGCAACAAAATCCTGCAGATCCTCCCAGGTCAGCTGGTTCTTCTTTTTCGTAAAATGGATGTTCGTCCGAAAATCATAAAACCAGACCTCTTTGGTCCAGGGGTCCTTACCGGCGGGCCTGTTATCAAAGAAAATCACGTTGGCCTTTACCCCCTGGGCGTAGAATATTCCCGTGGGAAGTCTGAGGATGGTGTGCAGGTCCGTATTCTCAATGAGCTTACGCCGGACCGTCTCCCCGGCGCCCCCTTCAAAGAGCACATTGTCGGGGACCACCACCGCCGCCTGCCCGGTGGTTTTCAGCATACTGCGCACATGCTGGACGAAGTTGAGCTGCTTGTTGGAGGTGCTGGCCCAGAAATCCTGCCTGTTGTACCGCAGATCCTCCCTGTCCTGCCTGCCTTCGCCATTGGTGATGGTGATGCTGCTTTTCTTGCCGAAGGGCGGATTGGTCAGCACATAGTCGTACCGCTTCCCGGTATCGGCAATCAGGGCGTCATTGGGGGATATTGTTGATTCACCCGTAATCTCGCCGATATTGTGCAGGAACATGTTCATCAGGGCCAGGCGCCGGGTATTGGCAACGATCTCATTGCCGTAAAAGGTGCTGTTCTTCAAGAATACTTTCTGCCCCTTGTCCAGCTTGTGATGGCTCACTAAAAAGTCATAGGCCGCCAGGAAAAATCCGCCCGTTCCGCAGGCCGGATCGGCGATGGTTTTATTCGGCTCCGGCCGGACACATTCCACCATGGCCCGGATCAGCGGCCGGGGCGTAAAATATTGTCCCGCCCCGCTCTTTACGTCCTCCGCATTTTTTTCCAGCAGGCCTTCGTAGATATCACCCTTGACGTCGGCGCCCATGGTAACCCACTCTTCCGCGTCGATCATGTGAATGATCTTGAAGAGCTTTGCCGGGTCCTGGATCTGGTTCTGGGACTTGACAAAGATCTGCCCGATCATGCCTTTTTGCCGGCCCAGAGCCCTCAAAAGGGCGACATAATGCGCTTCAAGGTCGGCCCCCTTTTTCTTTTTCAGGCTGTTCCAGTTGAACTCGTCCGGAATGCCCACATCCTTCTTGTAGATCCTTCCGTACTCATCGGCCATCTTGAGAAACAGCAGGTAAGTCAGCTGTT
>JAQUQY010000117.1 GCA_028715865.1 Syntrophales bacterium | reverse complement strand
ACCTCCCGGAAACGTAGTTACAATGGTAACTATTTTCCGGGGGAAATGCAAGCGAAAAATGCACCTTAGGCACTATTTTTATTAGATTATTGAGATCCATAGTTATAATGTGGACGGGAAATTAGGTCCCCAACGCATAAGCTATTGCTTTATTCTGCTGTTTTCTATAAAAGCTTTCCTGCACCCTGTAAAAATCATACGAATAACTAACCGACGCTTTAAGGGAGACAGGCTAATGGAATATAACTCCCATTCCGGAGACAACACGATACTTGTCGTCGATGACGAAGGTTTCATCCGTGAACTTTTTGAAGACATCTGTGCTGATTCCGGATACGGCATTCGCGCCGCGGCCGATGCTATGGAAGCCCTGGCCATGCTCCAGAAAGAAGACATCAATGTCATTTTTCTCGACCTGAAGCTCTTCGGCATGAATGGAATAGAGCTTTGCAGGAGAATCAGGAGCGAGAAACCCTTGGCCATTATCTATGCCATGACGGGATGGGCCGGCCTTTATGAAGTGGAAGAATGCCGGGAAGCAGGGTTCGACGATTTCTTCAGAAAACCGCTTTCCGTCGAACAGATCGATCGAGCCATCGTAGAAGCATTTGAAAAAATTCGCCGATGGACACGCCATGGTATCTGAAAACCCGCCTGTTCTTCCGTGACTAATGTTCATAGTTCAAAGCTTCCTGAATCTGGCTGTTGAGATGCTCCAGGGTAAAGGGCTTCTGTATAAAGGCCAGACAACACCTTTCTTTAAGGAGTTCCCGGGCGCCTCCCTCGATACTGTATCCCGACAGCAGAATCACCTTAACGTCCGGGTCAATCTCCCTGAGCCCGTGAAATGTTTCGGTTCCCGACATTCCGGGCATAACCATGTCCAAAACAACCAAGTCTACCAGATCCTTTGAACGGCTGTAAATTTCCAGGGCTTCACGGCCGCTCTGGGCTTCAAAAACCCTGTACCCGCTCAATTCCAGCAGTTCACGATTTACCTCCAGCACATATGGTTCGTCATCGACTATGAGAATAGTGCCATGGAATTTTTGAACATTGTCGAACACAGGCGACTCTTCCTTGTCCGTCTTCTCATAATCAGCGGCGGGCAGGTACACATCGAACCTGGCGCCCTGTCCGGTACGGCTGGTCACATATATAGTTCCTCCGTGGGCTCTGACAATTCCATGGGCCGACGGAAGCCCGAGATTCATGCCGCCCTTCCCGCTCCTGGTCATAAAAAAGGGATCAAATATTCTATTTTGTATTGACTCATCGATACCAACTCCCGTGTCGGTAATTGACAGACGTACATATGTTCCGGGCTCGAGCCCCAGGATAACGCAAGCTTCTTCGCCATGGAAGAAAACGACGTTGTCCGTCTCAATGTAAAGATCGCCACCGCCGGGCATTGACTGAGCCGCGTTGACAAGAAGGTTCATGATCGCCTGCTCTATCTGCACCTTGTCGGCCTTTACGGCCCAAAGGTTGTCCAGCATGTCCCGGTGTACGCTGACTGCCCGGTTAGAACGTTCCACCACAAGAGAAGCTCCCGATATAATATCGTTGAGATTAACAGACAATACTTCGTATCTTGCGGTCCCGGAAAATCCAAGGAGCTGTGCCGTCAGCTCAGACCCGCTTCGCACCAGTTCCTGAATTTTCTTAATTCGCTGGCTGAAGTCCCTTGAGGAGCCTGACTCCATTAGCGCCAGCGACGCGTAGCCCTGAATCGTCATAAGAAGATTATTGAAATCATGGGCAATGCCTTCTGCCAGGGTCCCCAGGGCCTCGAGCTTCCTGGCCTCTATGAGCCGGGCCTCCATCCTGTTTCTTCCGGTCATGTCCTTCACAAAAATCAGCATTACCGGTCGTCCGCCCCAGGTAAAAGGCTCTCCGCTCATGGCAACCCATACTTCACCGCCCTCCTTGTTAACCAGCCGGAAAGAGCATTCTTCGGAAGAATCTCTGCCCTCAATTTTTGCGTTATAGTATTCCTGTACCCTCAAGCGGTCATCGTGATGAACAAGCTGAATTGGGGAAATTTGGCTGGCTTCTTCAGTGGAATAGCCGGAGATCTCCTCAAACCTGTCGTTCACGAACCGAATTGAATCATCATTAAGAAAGGCTATGGCTTCGGGTGACCGCTCCACGATAAACCTGTAGACATCATCAGGCATTTCTTCAGTGTGCCTGTCGACCCTTTGTAAAAATTCAATGAATTTTGTACCATCAGGTATCTTTTTGTCCGACCCGGAAGCGGGGAATGTTTTATCGGAACCTTCCAGTCCTGCGGCGGGCGATTCCCCCTCACTTTCAGGGTCTTTCAGGATCTTTGAATCAAGACCGCGGTTTTTATCTTTTATAAATTTACTCATTAGTCTTATCTATATTTTCCGAATCCCATGCCACTTAATAAATGACTTTCAGTTAACCCCGGACCGGGTCCTGGAAGTCCTGACTCCGCGGACATTCGTCGTAAAGCGGGAACTTCCTTTTAGCCCCGCCGAGGTGACGCGGATAATAAAATTCACGCAGGGGCTTGAATTCACAGGCTCCTGAAACCGGCCCCTTGTAGGAGACTTGCTTAATCGGCTTCCTTTCCCATGCACACGTCAGCCACAAAAGAACCATGATCGGTATCAAAGGGAATAATAATGCTTGCCCCGCCCAGAACATGATTAATTGTATGTCCCTTTCCCGTTACCACGGTTGGAATGGCCGCGGAAAGGCTTATCCCCATTGCTTCCAGCCGCTGACGGGCGGCTCCGGATACCATGTTTGTTATTTCACCTACAGCATCGGCGATATCTCGATTTACCTGAACGATATCCTCTCCAAGCATGTTCGAAACAATCCGAAGGATGCACTTTTCGCTGAAGCTCAAAGCAAAAGAGCCCTTAACAGAACCGGCGATTCCGATTATGCCTGTGATATCGCCCCCGACCGCATTATCCTTCTTCAGGAAGGGCTTTCCCGGACGGGCATCAATAAAGGCCATGGTTTTGAGAACATGCAGTGTTCCCTCAAGAAAAGGATTTATGTATTTGACATCCACAGCGACCCCCTGTCAGTAGTTTTTTCACGACGACAGTTTAAGTAGACTTCGCACTAGCACCTTGTCACTTTTTAACTGACGCAAGGAATTATTCTCTGCCTTCATTGGTAATTACATGTTCGCGGTCATTCCTTGCGAATCTTAGCATGCGGCACGGCACTAGCCGTATTTTTTCTCGATCTGACTGATTTTCTCACTTAAAACGTCGGCGGTGAAGGGCTTGACGATATAACTGTCGACTCCTGCCTTGACCGCTTCGATTACATTTTCCTTAAGGGTTTCAGCCGTTACCATGAGAAAGGGGGTCTTCGAGAGGGACTCGTCGGCTCTCACCTGCTTCAGAAGCTCGAGACCAGTCATGTTGGGCATGTTCCAGTCGGAAATAATGAAATCAATTTTCTGGCTCTGCAATTCCTCGAGAGCCATCAGGCCGTCTTCCGCCTCTACGATGTTCTCATAACCAAGCTGCTTAAGAAGATTTCTGACAACCTTCCTCATAGTTGAGAAATCGTCCACTATCAATACCTTGCTTGTCTTGTCCATATCCTTCCTCCTGATTATCAGGCGCCCTTGCGGGTTAACGCGCGGTTTAACGCTTATCCCGCACAAATTCCCTCGCAGCCATTCTAGCCACCATCTTTTCTCATGCAAACATCTGCCACAAAAGTGCCGGAATCTGTTTCGAAGGGAATAACGATACTCGGCCCCCCGAGAACATGGACAATGGAGTGATCTTTCCCTCGAACCACCGTCGGCAGGGCCGCCGTAAGGCTGATTCCAATTGCTTCAAGACGCTGCCGCGCGGCGCCGGATACCATATTGGTGAGCTCGCCTACAGCGTCTTCAATGTCTCCGTTTAATTCCGCGATTTCCTCGCCCAGCATGTTGGAGACTATACGAAGAATGCTGCCTTCACTAAAACTCAGCGCGAAGGATCCCCTTATTGATCCTACAATGCCGATGATGCCGGTGATGTCTCCCTTGGCGACATTATCCTTTTTGATGTAGGGTTTCCCAGGCCTGGCATCTATGAAAGCCATTGTTTTAACCACATGCAGAGTTCCCTCAAGGAATGGATTTATATATTGTACTTCCATGGATCACCCCTGTCGGCATTCCTTTCGTCAGTTAAAAAGTGACACGGTGCTAGCTGTATTTTTTTTCTATCTGGCTGATTTTTTCGCCCAGGACATCCGCCGTGAAAGGCTTGACAATGTAATTATCAACACCTTCCTTTACCGCCTCAACTATGTTTTCCTTCAGTGACTCCGCCGTCACCATCAGGAAAGGTGTTTTTGAAAGAGCGCCGTCGGCCCTTACCCGTTTAAGAAGTTCCAGACCTGTCATATTGGGCATGTTCCAGTCGGAAATTACAAAGTCTATCTTCTCTTTTTTCAAAGCGTCGAGAGCCACAACCCCATCTTCGGCCTCAACGATATTCTCGTAGCCCAGCTGTTTCAGAAGATTCCTTATAACCTTCCTCATCGTTGAAAAATCATCAACGATCAGGACCTTGCCCATCTTGTCCATAACCATTCTCCTGGTTTAGAATTCTTTATGCCTCAATCGGCAATTGCGTTGAAAACGTCCTTCAGTTAGCATTAGGCGCCTGGACGCAAACTGTCTCAGCCAGCTCGAAAAGTCCCTCCGGATCGATTATCAGGCCTACGTTCCCGTCACCAAGGATGGCGCCTCCAGATATACCCTTGATGCTTCTGAAGTTTCCTCCCAGTGATTTTATAACCACTTCGCCCTTTTCAACAACTTCGTCCACAAGTAAGCACTTTGAGCGGTTATCCGCGTCAACCACAACCACCAGGGACTCCCATGGCTCTCTGTAGGCCGGTTCAACCGAAAAGATGTCATAGAGACGGATCAGGGGCATCAGTTTCCCCATTACGTTCAGCATCTCACCCCTGCCTACAACATTAGTGTAATGCTCCCTTTCCGGACGCAACAACCGCTGAATCGCTGTCGCGGGAATAATATATTTTTCATTACCCACCTTTACTA
>JAQUQY010000116.1 GCA_028715865.1 Syntrophales bacterium | reverse complement strand
TCACTTATATGCCTGGTTGACAGCCAGCCAAGAACAGGTAATAACGATATCCCAAGGGAGGCTCTTCCACAGGTTGTAATCGACCACCATCCCTTGAGACCTGGAACAAAAAAGAGTCCCTTTTATGATGTACGGCCCGGCTATGGCAGTTCATCAACCATCCTTACGGAATACTTGCGGGAACTTAACATCCTTCCGGACCGTAAGTTGGCGACTGCGCTTTTTTACGGCCTAAAAACGGATACGGGAGGCCTGAGCCGGTCCGTCACAAAAGCAGACCTTGATGCCTTTAATTACCTGTCGCCTATCATTGCCCCCAGAACCCTCGCATCCATTGAAAACCCCGCCGTACCCAGAGGATATTATCTTAAGTATTCCGAAGCCATTGAAAACACCATCCTTTATCAGAGCGTAATCGTTACGAACATAGGCAAACTCAACAATCCTGACATTGCGGCTGAAATGGCCGACTTTCTGATCAGAATGGAGATGATTCGTTGGGTTCTCGTCATGGGCGAATACAGGGACGAACTGATTCTTTCGGTACGGACATCCCGCAAAGGATGGTGGGCAGACAAAATAGCCCTCAGAGTGTTAAGGGGCATAGGTACAGGCGGCGGACATGACCGTGCCGCCGGCGGGAAGGTCAGCCTGGGCGATTCTTCTCCTGAAGACCGGAAAAAAACCATCGACCGGGTAGTGGAGCGTTTTCTTAAGGCCGTTGGAGCCGCGGGTGTTCCCGGGAAACCGCTATTTGCTGCCCGTCCACAAGATCGATCCCCCAACATTAACGCGGCAAGAGAGGAAAGGGCATGAAAATACTTATGTTCGGCTGGGAATTTCCTCCTTCCATCAGTGGTGGACTTGGAACGGCATGCCAAGGGCTTACTCAAGGGCTTATGGAAAAGGGCGCCGAAATAATCTTCGTTGTTCCACGGGCCGTTGAGCAGCAATCTATATCAACCTTGAGACTTGTCAACGGTTCATTCCCTTTGCCGGAACAGGATGAGGCGGATTTCAGAAAAGGCCTCGAAGGGCTGCTGGAACGCCCCGTGGGGGTTCTACTTTCTCCCTATATGACGGAATCTTCGTACCGGGTTGCCCTTTCCCTTGACGAAGAGCGGGAGAAGGAAAAGGGACGGGAGATCGAATCAGAGTATCAATACGGTTCAGACATGTACGACGAAGTATACCGGTACGCGGTTAATGCCCGAGCCATTGCCGCCTCAGAACAATTTGACATCATCGCCGCCCATGACTGGATGGCTGTTCCGGCGGGATTAGCCGCCAGGGAAGCTACCGGAGCGCCTCTTGTAGTTCATGTCCATTCACTGGAATCAGACAGAAGCGTCCTGAGAGTCAACGAGGTTATTTACGGCATTGAACGCTTCGGGATGCTCGAGGCGGATCACGTTATAGCCGTGAGCAGATATACTAAACAGAAAATTATTGAACAGTACGGAATCCCGGAACAGAAAATATCGGTAATTCATAACGCGGCCCTGCCTTTCATGGCGCCAGAAAAACTCAAAGAAACGCGGGCCGGTACTCCGGAAATCTCCGGGCGTGGGAAGAACGTACTCTTTCTGGGAAGGGTAACCCGCCAGAAGGGACCGGAAAACTTTCTTGAAGCGGCCCAAAAGGTTCTCGCCGAAGATCCGGAGGTGCGCTTCATTGTGGCGGGATCCGGCGACATGGTGGAAACTTTAAAAAAGGATGTAATCGGTGCGGGAATCTCCGAAAATTTTAAGTTCACCGGTTTTCTTAAGAGGCGGGATGTAGCGAAGGCATATGCCATGAGTGCTGTCTACGTCATGCCAAGCGTTTCGGAACCCTTTGGGATCACAGCAATAGAGGCGATTGAGCAGGGTGTTCCCGTTATTCTGTCCAGACAATCAGGCGCCACAGAGGTTCTCCAGCGCTGTCCCGCCGTCGATTTTTGGGACACCGATTCCCTGGCGCGGAAGATACTTGACATTATTGGTGACATGACCCTTCAGGAAGATATCATACGGACGGGGAGAGAAGACATCAGGGGTTTGACCTGGTCGCGCCAGGCGGAGTGTGTTCTTGACTGTTACCGATCAGTGGCGGATATGAAACAAGAAAAACATCCGGGGCGAGGAAACCCGGTAGGAGTGGAGACAGGAAATCCATGGTAAAAGTCAAGAAACGAGACATCGCCATTAAGGATATTCAATCGGCAGACTTCCTTTTTGAAGTGAGCTGGGAGGTTTGTAACAAGGCGGGCGGAATTCACCGGGTGCTCAAAACCAAGGCCGCCCGGGCGATTGAGAGCTTCGGCGACGGTTATATTCTAATAGGGCCGGATCTGGGCAATAACCCAGAATTTGAAGAAACAGACGAAAAACTCTGGGATGATGTGCGTTATGATGCTGCCCAGAGAAACCTTTCCTGTAGATGTGGGCACTGGAAGATGGATTCCGCTTCTCCCCGCGTCATATTGGTAAAAAGTAAAAACGCCTATGATGTGGACAAGCTTCTCTTTGGTCTCTGGCAAAAATTCGGCGTCGATTCGATGATGGGGGGTTGGGATTACATCGAGCCGGTGCTCTTCGGCACTGCTGCCGGAGAAATGATTGAAATTATCCATGAGCGGCTCCTGCGGGATTACGAAGTATTCATCGCCCACTTTCACGAATGGACATCCGGGGCCGGGATTCTCTACCTGAATGAGCATCTGCCTGAAATTGCGACGGTATTTACTGCACACTCCACCGTTGTCGGCAGGGCTCTTGCAGCCGCCGGCGATGCCACGGCGCGGGGTATGGGCAGTGTTCCCGTTAACCAAATTGCGTCGAGGCTGAACGTTACCGCCAAGCACTCCATCGAGACGGCCTCTGCGGCCCAGGCTGACTGCCTCACGGCGGTGAGCGATGTTGTTGCCGATGAAGCGGTTAATTTTCTCGGGCGGTCCCCCGGGGTGATTCTTCCAAACGGCCTTGATATCGACGATATCCCGGATTGTATCGATGAATTGGAAGAAAGAGACGCCTGTCGAGCAAGGCTTCTTCAATTTGCCCGCAAGTTTCTACAAAAAGAGCTTTCCGCTGCTGATACATCCCTGTTTCTTATTTCAGGTCGCTATGTATTTGAAAACAAGGGGCTGGACCTGGTTCTCGAATCGCTAAAGGGCCTGAATAATGTCCTGAGTCAGGAGTCAACGGGCGGAAACGTAGTTGCCTTCCTGGGAATGATAAGCAGCCACCTGGGAGTTTCCAGCGACGTCAGGCGGATCGTCATCGGTGAAGAAGAGGTGGTCCGCTCAGGTATAAACCGTATCTGCACACACCAGTTGAGTGATCCCCAGCACGACCCCATATGGAACATGTCCAGTTCTCTCAACCTGCTCAATGAACCGGAGGACCGGGTGAATATAATCTTCATGCCTGTCCGTCTGGATGGATACGACGGCCTCCTGAACCTTAGATATGAAGATGTACTCAGGGCCTGTGACCTGGGTGTATTCCCTTCCGCGTACGAACCCTGGGGATACACGCCGGCAGAAAGCGCCGCCCACTGCCTTCCAACGGTTACTACTGATCGTTCCGGATTTGGTCTCTGGGTCAAGAGGAGCACTGATGATACGGACAAGGGCGTTATCGTTATTGAATGCATGGGAAAAAGCCGTAATGAGTCTGTCGCCTCTCTTCTGCGTGTTTTCTCGAAGGTTCTTTCATGGTCTCCCGAGGAGCGCCACCGGCAGCGAAGCCGCGCTCGTTCCATCGCCGCCCATACTGACTGGAAGCGCCTCTATCCTTTATATGGTGAAGCCTATGGGGAAGCTTTCCAGACGGCTGTCAAACGTATTCATGGGCTGGATACGAGCGACTCGGGAAGGGAAATCACCTATACCGGAACAGATTCGCTTCAGCCCCGTTACCGGAGCTTCAGTGTAGCGGCTCCCCTGCCGGAGCCCATCCAGCACCTCAGGGATATCGCTTATGATCTGACATGGACATGGACCCCGGAAATCGAGGACCTTTTTGCCCGTCTCGATCCCCAGCTCTGGGCCGAGCTGTCTCACAACCCCGTGGAGATGCTGGAGCGGGTTCATGAAAGCCGCCTCAGGGAAATGGCGGAAAACGAGTCCTATCTTCGTCTCTACCGGCGGGGACTGAGCCTTCTCGATGAATTCCAGGCTGATTCAGAATCCTTCATGGGAGATGAACCCTTCTTTACGGCACGAAATCCAGTGGCCTATTTCTCTACCGAGTATGGTCTTCACGAGAGCATGCCCATATACTCGGGTGGATTGGGAATCCTGTCGGGTGACCACTTGAAGTCAGCGGGCAATTTGAATTTTCCCCTTGTCGGCGTGGGCCTTCTTTATAAGAACGGCTATTTTTCCCAGATTCTGGACAGGGAAGGCAACCAGGTAGCTCTCTATCCGGAAAATGACTTTTCGCGGATGCCCGTACGCATATGTTTAAACGGCGGCCGAAGCGGCGAACCCATAAAGATTCATGTAAACCTGCCGGGACGGAAGCTCTACGCGCAGGCCTGGCAGATCAAGGTGGGAAAGGTGAGGCTTTACCTTCTGGATACGGCTATTCCCGACAACAACAGCCAGGACATGACAATTACATCGAGGCTCTATGGAGCCGACCAGCGTCTTCGCATCGAACAGGAAATAATGCTTGGAATCGGGGGCGTCCGACTGCTTGGAAAACTGGGAATCCGGCCCTCAGTGTTTCATCTTAATGAAGGCCACAGCGCCTTTCTGCTCCTTGAAAGAATCCGGATTTTGATGGAGAAAAAAAATCTCACCTTCCATGAAGCCCGGGAGGTGGTGAAGGCGAGTTCGGTTTTTACCACCCACAGCCCCGTCGAGGCTGCCAACGAGCGCTTCGAGGAGCCGCTGATGAAGGGATATTTCGCCGAATATGTGCAGGAGCTTGGAATTTCCTGGGACACCTTCTGGCAGCTCGGACGCGACGAGCAAGGCCCGGGCAAACCATTCATGATGCCTGTGCTGGCGTTCAAGCTGTCCTGCGCGTCCAACGCGGTGAGCGAGCTTCACGGAAGGGTGGCCAGGAAAATGTGGAAAAAGGTATGGTCCGGCTTCGATGAAAATGAGATTCCCATCAGGGCGATTACCAATGGTGTTC
>JAQUQY010000115.1 GCA_028715865.1 Syntrophales bacterium | reverse complement strand
TTTTAGGCAGGGGTGATTATGAGTACTCGCTCCCCTTCTACGGCGAGAGGAGGCCCATTCTGGTGGACCTCGCCTTTGAGGTGGATCCGGAACTGGAAAAGACATACACGACCATTAAAAGAATGGGAAATATTCTTTTCGGGGAATCATATGCCCCTTATTTGCCCCGGGGTAATGTGCATTTGTCAGCCACAGCTTCGCTTCTCCATGATTTAGAGGGCAATTTAGTAGGCACCATTGAGTGCATCAGGGACAATACCGACCGCAAGCAAGCCGAGGAGGCTCTTCGTGAAAGCGAAAAGAGGCTGTCTGATATAATTGATTTTCTTCCCGACGCCACCATGGTCATCGATCAGAAGGGAACCATCATTGCCTGGAACAAGGCCATAGTGAATCTTACCGGAGTTCCGGCCGGGGATATGCTGGGCAAGAGCGACCATGAATACGCCCTTCCTTTTTACAGGGAAAGGCGGCCCATGCTCATCGACATAGCCCTCCATCCCGAACTTGAGGGCCACACAGACCATACCCGCATCTACCGGCATGGGGATGTCCTTTTCGCGGAAGCCCTCACGCCCGCCTTGCCGGAACGAGGTGTTTATCTGACCGCCACGGCATCGGCGCTTCGAGACACGGAGGGGAACGTCATCGGGGCCATTGAATCTTTCCGTAACGAAACGGAGCGCAAAAACCTTGAGTCTCGGCTGCAGCAATCGGAAAAGATGACCTCCCTGAGCCGCATATCGGCAGGGGTGGCCCACGAAATTCTGAACCCCGTGGGTATCATTTCCCTGGAACTGCAGACCCTCAAGAGGATGGGGACCATCCCCCGGGAGGCCCGGGAAGAGCTTGACGTCTGCATGGAACAGATTCGACGGATCGTTGCCATCGCCGATAACCTGAAGCAGTTCGCACGGGCGACGAAGGACGCCATGGCGCTGGAAAACGTCAACGATGTCATCGCCCGGGTGATGCAGATGTATGCGTCACAGATGAAGATTGAAGGTGTTGTGACCGATGTGAGGTATGACGCGTCGATACCGCCGGTTGTCCTTGATCGAGGGAAAATAGAACAGGTGCTCATCAACCTGTTATCAAACGCCATGGTTGCCATGGAGGGAAAGGACGAGAAGTTCCTGGCCATTCGGTCACAGCGCGTCGACACGGAAGAGGGTTCTCACGCACGAATCGTCGTGGCCGACCGGGGAACGGGGATCCTGGAGAAGGAGCTCCAGAGAATCTTTGAGCCCTTCTATACCACCCGGGACCAGGGAAAGGGAACGGGCATGGGACTTTCCATAGCCCACGGCATCATCAGTCAGCACGGCGGACGAATCTGGGCTGAAAACAACGAGTGGGGAGGGGCTTCCTTTTTTATCGAACTCCCCGTACAGGAAGAAATGCAGCAGCAGGAAAAATAATGGGAAAGGAGCGATATGAAGCGCATACTCGTCGTCGATGATGAACCTGAGATCCTCAGGCTCCTGACAGGATTCCTGTCTTCCCGGGAATATGACGTTTTTACGGCTTCCGATGGCGTCGAGGCCATCAGCAAGGTGCGAACGGTCCGTCCTGATGCGGTGCTGCTTGACATCATCATGCCCGGTATGGGAGGCATTGATGTACTCAAGGAAATAAAGGCCATGGACCCCGAAACTGTGGTCCTCATGGTAACCGGCGTCATCGATGACCAGGTGAATGAACTTGCGCGCCAGGCCGGCGCCGACGGCTATATCCTTAAACCCTTCGATTTTGATGATCTGGACACAATACTGCGGGAAAAAATAAGTCTTGCGCCATAACAATCCCGCTGGCAGAGTAACAAAGGAGGTTAGCCATGGCAGTGAAGAAACTATTGATTATCGACGATGAACCGGACCTGTGCCGTGTTCTGAAAAAAAACCTGGAGGCCTTGGGGGACTTTGAGGTTTTCACCGCCACCGATGGAACAGACGGACTCAAACTGGCCAAGAAGGAGCGTCCCGACCTCATTCTTCTTGATATCATCATGCCCGACATGTCGGGCACCGAGGTGGCGGAGGAACTGTTGGAGCATCCCCTGACCCGCACTATACCCATTATCTTCGTGACGGCCATAGTCAGTCAGTCGGAAATGCTGGACTCCGATGGGTACATTGGTAACAGGCTGTTTATTCCCAAGCCCATCGACATGGACGACCTCCTGGTGAAAATCAATACCCTGCTGGAGGGAACTGCGCGCTGAGCAGGTCTTCTTCAAGGCCCTCTTATGAGAGGCCGACGGCAAATTATCGCCCCACCAACAGGAACTATACAGACATAGAGCTTTTCATTGGTAATACTCAATTTAGTAGCGGTCCGATGTTGCGCATTGTTAGGTGTAACCGACAACCAATCCGGAATTGTCACAAAGATCACCCAAGATGACAAAAGACAATCTCGACGGGTAGCAATAGGGTAGCAAAGCAAAAGTAAAGGGGTTAAGCAGTTTGCCTAACCCCTCGTTTTAACTGGTACGCCCAGAAGGATTCGAACCTTCGACCCTCGGATTCGTAGTCCGATACTCTATCCAGCTGAGCTATGGGCGCATGGTTTATCTTATGGTTATAAGTATGGCGGAGAGAGGGGGATTCGAACCCCCGGTACACCTTTTGGGGCGTACAATCGCTTAGCAGGCGATCGCTTTCAGCCACTCAGCCATCTCTCCGCTGCTTTTCCTGCTGAATATTCTGGCGGAGGGAGCAGGATTCGAACCCGCGAGACTTTCGCCTAACGGTTTTCAAGACCGCCGCCTTCGACCACTCGGCCATCCCTCCGGTATTGTCATTTTTATGTAGAATCCCCCTTGCTTATTGAAATTCCGCATCGGCGGAGTCTACTGAAGGAGGCTTATCCTGTCAACTCCATTCATGTATGGAATTAGAACCTCGGGTACAGCTATACTGCCGTCCCCCTGCTGGAAGTTCTCAAGTACCGCCACGAAGGTTCTTCCCACGGCAAGCCCTGATCCGTTAAGAGTGTGCACATGCTCAACTTTAGAGGTGTCCCCGCGCCTGAACCTTATCCCTGCCCGCCTTGCCTGGTAATCCTCGAAATTGCTGCATGAGGATATTTCACGGTAGGCTTCCTGGCCGGGCATCCAGGCCTCTATGTCATAGGTTTTGGCTGAGGAAAACCCCAGGTCTCCCGTGCAGAGCGTCACAGTCTGGTAAGGTATGCCCAGCCTCCTCAGCACTTCTTCGGCGTTAAGCGTCAGCGATTCCAGTTCATCGTAGGAATCCTCAGGCCTGGCGAACTTCACGAGCTCAACTTTATTAAACTGATGCTGCCGTATAAGCCCCCGGGTGTCCTTGCCGTAAGATCCCGCCTCCGCGCGAAAACAGGCCGACCAGGAAACATACTTAAGGGTCAGGTCCTTTTCGTCCATGATCTCGTCGGCGTGAAGGTTCGTCACCGGCACTTCCGCCGTGGGTATAAGGAAATAGTTGGTTCCCGACACCTTGAAAAGATCCTCTTCGAACTTGGGCAACTGACCAGTACCTTGCATGCTTTCACGATTAACCATGAAGGGCGTCATCACTTCCCGGTAGCCATGAACCTCTGTGTGGAGATCCAGCATGAAATTGATCAGGGCTCGCTCCAATCTGGCTCCCTGCCCCTGGTAGACGGCGAAGCGGGCTCCCGCGATTTTGGCTGCCCTGCCGAAATCAAGAATGCCCAGATTTTCACCCAGCTCCCAGTGTGGTTTCGGATCGTAATCAAAGGTCGGCTTTTCACCCCAGGTTCGTACCACGGGGTTGTCTTCGCTTCCCCGGCCGAAGGGGACCGAATCGTGCGGAATGTTGGGGATCACCAGCATCATATTATGGAGCTCCCCCTCCACGGCCTTAAGCGACTCTTCAAGCTCCTTGATCCTGGCCGATACAGCTCCCATTTTGGCTATGAGATCAGCCGCGTCGCTACCACTTTTTTTGAGGGTGCCCACTTCCTTGGAAACTGTGTTTCGTTCGCTCCTGAGCGCTTCCACTTCCTGTAGAATGTCACGACGTTTCTGCTCCAGAGAGGAAAAGGATTCGATGTCGATATCGCTTCCTCGTTCACTCTGTTTGCGGGCCACAAAATCAAGATTCGCGCGTACGAACTTTAGATCAAGCATAAGTTTACCCTGTTATTCTTTAGTTATAGGATTGTCTTCACTATCATTTAGGTATTTTCAAGTCAACACCTTTGTCCCTGGGGGAATCGGGATAGAAATTGCCTTCGCGAAAGTACTCTCTATCGGGTTCTCTTGGGGAGGATTTTCAGGATTCTGTCGCTAAGCACTTTCATTTCGACACTCCCAAGGACAAGAGAAGAGAAAATAAAGGCTGCCATTCCTGTCAATATGGTTGCGACAAGCATGGCCAGCCGCGCGGAAAGGGGATTGTTGACGTCCCATCCCATGAGGAAAAGCAGTCCCGCCATCAGGCCCCCCATGACTATGGAGGCAAGGAGGCAGCGGATTATGGATACGGTGAATTCCCTGTCCAGGAATGAACCGATTTTCCTTCTTAAAACGAGGCAGAGTACGACGACGTTTACGGATGAAGCTATGGATATGGCCAGGGCCAGCCCTCCATGGGCCAGAGGGCCCATGAGCAGGAGACTCGCGATTACGTTTACGATGAAAGCGCAAAAGGCAATCTTCACGGGCGTTGCCGTATCCTTGAGGGCGTAAAAAGCCGACACAATAACCTTGACGCCCGAAAAGGCCCAGAGTCCAACAGCGTAAAAGAAAAGGGCGTCCGCTGTTCTCGCGGTTGAAAAGGTATCGAATTTCCCATGTTGGAAAAGAACCGATATTATGGGAACTCTCAGCACGAAAAGGGCTATCATGCATGGAATGGTGACAAAGAGAATAATCCTTAATGAAAATGACAGGGTTCTTTTCAGCTCTTCGTAATCCTTCAGCGCCGCATACTGAGATAGAGTTGGCAGGGCTGCCGTCCCCACGGCTATCGCGAAAACACCGAGGGGAAGCTGAACTACACGGTCGGCGTAATAAAGATAGGAAACACTTCCCGTGGGAAGAAAAGAAGCCAGAAGCGTTCCTACGAAAATGTTGAGCTGGTAAACAGCGGAGCCGAACACGGCTGGAAGCATCAGGATGCCGATTTTTCTGACTCCTGGATGGCTGAATTTGAAGTCCGGACGAAGTTTT
>JAQUQY010000114.1 GCA_028715865.1 Syntrophales bacterium | reverse complement strand
ATGTTCCGGAAGGTTAACCGGTCTCGTGGGCAATGATTGCGCGACTTCGGCGGCGGTTAACGCGTCGCCGAAACGCTTGCTTTCCGGGCATTTACTACTCGGAAGGTCCATAATATTGTTTTTTCCTCGGTTAATAAGTGATTCCTTGTGAAAAATTAAACAATCCTGAGAATGTGGATAGCCTCATAATATAAAAATGCATTTCCTGTCAAGTCATGAAGGGCATTTTTCGACTTTTTACGAGTTCATCATCTTTGAGTTATTTTTTGAAAAGTTCTCCAATGTTTTTCCGCAGGTCATCCAGCCTGCTGCCCGCTTTATCCAGGAACCCCCTGGTGGATTCCCCGGCCTTTTCAAGAAGTTCAGATCCTATCTCTCCCAGTTCGCCAAGTTTTTCACGAAATAGACGCGCGTTCGCGTTTGCC
Source organism: Syntrophales bacterium (assembly GCA_028715865.1). GTDB lineage: Bacteria > Desulfobacterota > Syntrophia > Syntrophales > UBA2210 > MLS-D. The sequence goes on along the minus strand of JAQUQY010000114.1, from coordinate 4,798 downwards.
GATCGCGCCAGGGCCGCGTAAATTTGTTCGTAGGTTTGCTGGATCGCCTCGCCGGGGCTCTCACCGCCTTCCTTCGCTCCGATATCAGTCAGATGAAGGGCGGGAACGGGAATGGTGACAAGTTTTCTTCCCGCTGCCACAAAATCCATTGAGCTGTTTTTCAGATAGACATTTTTTATGATTATTTTTTTGCCTGACTCTTCGGCTTTAGGCGCCCCTGCTTTTCCCTCGTCAGGTTTTTTGAACCCTGCCGCGTAGTTATCAATGTTTCGCATGATCTGCCGATGGTTGTCGCCGGTGAAGCCCTCCCAGGTGACCGACGCACCGTCAATTACCACTTCTTCAACAATTATGACGTCTTTCAGTAGAGACGACATGTCGACCTTTACGCTGAAATCACGCACAATGAAAGAACGGTCGGCGCTGAAACCCTCCGGGTTTCCCAGGGCAAGCATGTTGAGGCCGAAGGTTCCCGACAGGGGTGATATATTTACGGAATTGACCTTAACGGATACTCCCGCGGCTTCAGGCCCTATGAACTCGATCCCCCTGTGAATTATTTTGTCCAGCATGAAGTAGGATGTTGCGAGCACGCCTGCTAAGGCTATGACGACGACCAGAAAAAGGGCGATTATTATTTTTTTCATTGGAATGCCTCCTTACGGACCTTTTTGAGTTTTAACGCTTCCGTAGGGCCGAATCAGGAAATTATATACCCTAATGTATTCATATTCAAAAAGTAATCGCTTTCCCTGTTTCTCTTACGGACTGCTTATGGGAGCAGTTTGTTGCTTAATGCCTTATTTACAGGGTGTTATGGGACAATATGCCGTCGGTATTCAGTCGATTTATGTATCGTAAAAAGGTCCACTCAGGATATGGAGCATTGACATGGAGGGGAAGAGGTATTATGTTTCTAGTACATATGGCAGGCTCGGAATGAAATCAAAAAAGGACATATTTTCGTATATCAAATGCCTGGGGCAAATGGCTCTTCCGTTGGCCTTTGTTTTTTCCATGGGAATCCTGCTGTCAATTGACAGCAAGGGTTCTTTCGTATTAGTGGACCCTTCAAAAAAATCGGACTTTTCGCTTTATATGGCGCCGGGTTCGCATTCCCTGCAGGGAAAGACCTCCGCAGAAACCTGTGAAAAAAGGGTGGTTACTATTCTGTGGAGGGACGAAAGTTTTGATCATATCATTGAGGAAACGGCTAACCGGTACGATATTGAACCGGCCCTGGTAAAGGCTATAATCATGGCCGAATCCGGGTATAATCACATGGCGGTATCCAGCAGGGGAGCCCGCGGGCTGATGCAATTAATGCCGCGGACAGCCTCGGAGCTGGGCGTTCAAGACAGCTTCAACCCCGAAGAGAATATCGACGCCGGCGTCAGGTATTTCAGACATCTTCTCGATGAATTCAACGAGCAGACTACGCTTGCACTGGCCGCCTATAACGCCGGTTCCAGGCGGGTGAGGGAGTACCAGGGCGTTCCGCCTTTTCCGGCCACACAAACCTACATTCAGAGGGTTTTCCAGTATTACAGGTATTTCAAAGGCGTATCCGGAGAAACGGTTGAAAGCGCCTGATTCCGGTCTTTTGATTCACCCATCATGATTTTTCTGTGCCGTCCTCTTGTCCCTGGGTATGTAATCGCGCTCGTTAGGACCTATGTAGATCTGTCTGGGCCGGCATAATTTTAAGTTGGGGTCGTCCATGCTTTCCATCCACTGGGCGATCCATCCAGGCAGTCTCCCTATGGCAAACATTACCGGAAACATGTTCACGGGCACGTCCATGGCGCGCAGGAGGATGCCGCTGTAAAAATCCACGTTGGGATAGAGGTTTTGATCGATAAAGAAGGAATCGCGGGTTGCCTTTTCCTCCAGTTCCCGGGCTATGTCAAGCAGCGGGTCGACTCTTTCAAGCTTGGCAAGGATCCTGTCACACATTTTTTTTATGATGGGGGTTCGAGGGTCATAGGTCTTATAGACACGATGCCCGAATCCCATGAGGCGAAAGGGGTCGTTCTTGTCTTTGGCCCGGTCTATGAAGGGCTGTGTTTTCCCTCCGCTTTCCGAGATCTGCTGGAGCATTTCAATAACCGCCTGATTCGCCCCGCCGTGCAGGGGTCCCCACAGGGCGCTTATGCCCGCTGAAATTGACGCGTAGATGTTTACCATGGCGCTTCCCACATGGCGGACGGCCGAGGTGGAACAGTTCTGCTCGTGGTCGGCCGATAGAATCCAGAATACTTCAAGGGCGCGCACCACGTCGTAATCGATCACGTAGGGGCGAACGGGAGAATCGAACATCATGTTGAGGAAATTAGCGCAATATCCCAGTTCGTGGGAAGGGTAGATCACCCGATGGCCCCGGGAAATCTTGTATGAAATGGAGGCCAGAGTACGAAGTTTTGAAAGGAGGCGGGCCACGGTAAGGTTCATTTCCTCCTCCTGGCTTCGTTCCGGAACCTCCGGATAAAAGGCGCGAAGGGCGTTTACCATGGATGAAAGGATCCCCATCGGGTGAGCCCCGCGGGGATAGCTTGAAAAGAAGGTTTTCATGTCTTCGTGAACCAGAGAGTGATCGTTGAGAAGACTGGAAAAAACGCTCAATTCATCGGGTGTGGGAAGCTCTCCGCTTATCAGAAGATAGGAAGTTTCGACGAAGGTGGAATGCTCGGCAAGCTGTTCTATGGGGATGCCCCTGTACCTGAGGATCCCTTTTTTGCCGTCCAGAAATGTTATGGAACTTACACAGTTTCCCGTATTGACATATCCCGGATCAAATGTGATGTGTCCTGTATCTTTGAGAAGGTTGGATATGTCAATGGCCTTTTCCCCCTCTGATCCCACGATGATGGGGAGTTCATAGCTTTTACCATCAACTGTCAATGTTGCTGTTTTTGACATCGGCCCCTTCCCCCTTAAAAGATAAAAGGCAGTTTAAGCCGGGAAATATAACAGACACTTGCGGACTTTGCCAGTAAAATTCACAGTGCCCCGGCGGTTTGATGAGCGGATCAAGGCAAAATCAGGATGAGTAAATCGACAGGCTGGGGATTTTATGGTAAGTTGAAAAAATTGAGGAAGAGATGATGATCAAAAGGAGAGATAACCAACGATGGGTTTGATAAAAGTTCTCCTGGAATCACCGTGGACCTTTATTCTGATAGCCGTGCCTCTTCTCTATGCCGTGATATTTCATGAAGTGGCCCACGGGCTGGTGGCCTACCGGATGGGAGATCCAACGGCGAAGAACATGGGGCGTTTGACTTTTAACCCGCTGAAGCACCTGGACCCGCTGGGGACTCTAATGCTGTTTATCGTGGGTTTCGGATGGGCCAGGCCCGTGCCCGTCAATTTCGCCAATCTTGGCGACAGCCGCAGGGCGCTGATCGCCGTTTCAGCCGCGGGTGTCGTGACGAACATGATACTTGCCTTTGTGGCACTTTTTTTCCTGCAGCTGATGAAACCTTTACCCGGCGGCGTTGTGGCAACAGCGCTTACATATTTCGCCTACATCAACATCATTCTGGCCGCCTTCAACCTTATTCCTATTCCTCCCCTGGACGGTTCCAAGATACTCATGGGATTTCTGCCTCCGCGGTACCAGTACTCTCTTCTGAGACTGGAGCCATACGGGTTTTTTATCATAATAGGCCTTCTGTTCCTGGGTGTACTGAGGCCGGTAATCAATTTCATCTTTAATATACTATACGGACTGATCGGATTTTTTATTCCGGTGTAAGCTGTTTCATGCCAGCCGCCGGCCAATAATAAATATATCTTGACTTTCCCCGCAAAAAGGGTAAAAGTGCGCTCTATTCTCAGCGTGTCTGTCGCTTCATGAGGGTTGCCGGCGCGTGGTAAAGTTTGGATTGAGACATTTTGAAGTACGAAGTTGAACATCAAAAATTTGACGGTCCCGTAGAAAGTTGCTGGAACTATCGAATTCGATGGCTTCGGAAAAAGGTTCGCAGGCAAGGCGGGCGAATCCTGAGGAATGAGTCGCACTTATGGTGCGTCGCAGTGACGAAGGATGAAGCCCAACGAAGCATCCGGGCTTTTTACGAAGTCATCAAAATTTCAATTGTCGGTTTGTTTCATACATGTGGCCGATCCAACTTTAGGAAAATTTTGAAAGGAGGATTGCCGCAATGTCTACGGGTATCGTAAAATGGTTCAATGAAAGCAAGGGTTTCGGTTTCATCGAAAACGATGAGGGCGGTGACGTGTTTGTTCACTACAGCGCCATTCAGGCTGACGGCTTCAAAGTTCTTCGCGAGAATCAGCGCGTAAGCTTTGATATCGAGCAGGGCAAAAAAGGCCCCTCGGCAGCCAACGTAAAAGTCATCTAAAAAGGTTTAGATTGCAGAAAAGCGCTCCGGGGCGATGTCTCGAGAGCGCTTTTTTTTGCTCTTTATCATGGCCGTACTCGCGCGGGAAGCTTTTTGCCATGCGCGATAATTGATGACTTCGTAAAAAGGCCGGATGCTTCGTTGGGCTTCATCCTTCGTCACTGCGACGCACCGTATGTGCGCCTCATTCCTCAGGATTTGCCCGCCTTGCCTGCGGCTCTTTTTACAAAGCCATCTAATTCGATGGTTTCAAAGACTTTTTACGATGCCATCATAATTGGGCCTTTGAAAAAATTGCTGAAATTGAATACGTAAGAAAGCAGATAAAAACATTGGCCTGAACGGGGGATGAGGGAAATTTAACTGGCCCTTAACCTGGCCGATAAGATCCGGTGACCGTTGGCTATGGTTGAAGCTGGAGTTTAACACCT
>JAQUQY010000113.1 GCA_028715865.1 Syntrophales bacterium | reverse complement strand
GGAAGTTCTTGCCGGCATAAAGCGGATGTCGCCAAAAACGCCGGTCATCGTCATCACGGCCTATGGGACCGTCAATACAGCCGTGGAAGCCATGAGAGCCGGCGCCATTGATTTCATTATGAAGCCCTTTTCACTTGAACACCTTGAATCTGTCGTAACACGGGTCGCCGAACGCGACGGCGCCATCGTGGCGGACCGGAAAGACGCCGAAGGCTCCGGAGAGAAGGGGTTCGTGACGGAAGACCCGCGGACAAAAGAAATACTCGGCATGATGGACAACGTTGCTTCCAGCCGTTCCAGCGTTCTGATACAGGGAGAAAGCGGAACAGGAAAGGAGTTGCTTGCCCGTTACATTCACCGAAAGGGCAACCGCGCTCATATGCCCTTCGTAGCCGTAAACTGCGCCGCCATTCCCGGCAACCTGCTGGAAAGCGAAATGTTCGGGCACGAAAAGGGCGCCTTCACGGGAGCCATTAACAGAAAACCAGGCAAGTTCGAACTGGCGGACGGGGGAACGCTGCTTCTTGATGAGATAAGCGAAATGGATTTGCAGCTGCAGGCCAAGATGCTGCGCGTAATCCAGGAATCGGAGGTCGACCGGCTTGGGGGAAAGGAACCCGTAGCCGTTGACGTTCGGATTATCGCCACAACCAATAGGGAGATCAGGCGATCCGTTGGGGAAAAAAAGTTTCGTGAGGATCTTTTCTACCGCCTTAACGTCATTCCCGTAACAATACCTCCCCTTAGGGAAAGAAAGGCAGACATCGCCCTTCTCGCGGCACTTTTCGTCGGCCGATACAGCCGTCTGAACGGTATCGAGGCGCCCGTAATTTCAAAGGATGTTTTGAATATACTGGAGTGCCATAGGTGGCCCGGGAATGTCAGGGAGCTGGAGAACGTCATCGAGCGATCAATTCTCCTCTGTACGGGAAATGAAATTCTGCCGGAACATCTATACCTTGAGTGCGCCCTGGGAGGGGAGCCGTCTCAAACCGGATCATCTGCGGAGAATGAACCGGTTCAGCGCGGCGGAGGAACTATTCGCGAGATGGAACGGGAGCTGATACTGGATACGCTGAACAGGGTCAACGGAAACAGAACCAAGGCCTCCAGAATTCTCGGCATCAGCGTTCGCACCATGCGTAACAAGCTGCATGAATACGGCATTGGAGGCTGAGAGGCACAGGTGAAGTCCGGTTCTGATGGTATGAGAATTGCATATTTTTCAGTGTTCAGTGAGGAGGTCGCATTATGGATGCCCTGTTCGGAAAAACGATAACTATACTGTCCCAGGTACTGGACTACCGGTCCCGTAAACACGACGCCATCGTCTCGAATATTGCCAACATCGACACACCGGGCTACCGGGCACGGGAGGTGGTCTTTGAGAAGGAGCTGGCACGCCGGATACGTGATGAGGCAGCCAAGCCGGGACAGGGGACGAAAAGCGCTGTGGTAATGGAGCAATCACCAGTGACGGTGGTCGAAACTGACAAGCGGGTCAACATCGATGAAGAAATGAGCAGGCTTGCCGAAAACACCATCATGTACAACCTCGGAGTTGAACTTCTCGCGAGGAAACTTCGGAGCTTGAGAGAACTCGTGAGGGAGGTGAGGTAGAATGGATTTTTCCAATACACTGATGGTAAGCGCCTCGGGATTTGAGGCACAGAGAAGAAAAATTGACCTGATTATTGAAAATCTGGCCAACATGGACACGACGAGAACACCGGAGGGAGGGCCCTATCTGAGGAAAATCATTCTCTTTTCTTCGGAGCCCCTCACCGGGGAATTCGGTGGAATTCTCGATGACGCCATGCATCGAGTCAGGGTCGAAGGTGTCCTTCGCGACGAAAAGGCCTTCAAGTCCGTTTATGATCCAGTCCATCCCGACGCGGATTTAAGAGGGTTTGTGAGAGTTCCTGCGATCAACGCAATTGTGGAAATGGCTGACATGATCATGGCGCACCGGGCCTACGAGGCTTCCGTTACCGCCTTTGACGCAACGAAAAACATGGCAATGAAAACACTGGAAATGGGTAGATAGCTGGAAAAGGCTGAATAGAACTTGCGGAAGGAGTCCGTGACGATGGATGACCTGATGATTAAAAAGGGAGTAAATCCCATGGTACAGGGGGGGGCGGCAAGTGCTCCCGGAAAGGCGCAAGGGACCCCGGGGGGATCCTTTGCGGCGGTTCTGAAGGGAAAAATATCTGAAATTAACGAGCTTCAGCACCAGGCTGACAAGGCGATTGCCGGCGTTATGCTCGAAGATTCCCAGAGCATCCATCAGGCAGTTATTGCTCTTGAAAAGGCGAATGTTTCTTTTCGGACCATGATGGAGGTCCGAAATAAAATTGTTGAAGCGTACCAGGAAGTGATGCGCATGCAGGTATGAGAATTCCACTCTTCGTGGAATCCTTGACCACCGCGCAGGACGCTCATTTACGTGAGAAGTTTTTTAATTATTGGCTGGTCTTTCGAGATTCCGGGATCAGTACAGGCGGCCTTTCGTTGTCATGAAACAATGAAAAATCTGGGGATGTTGGTTTATGGATAGGGTAATCAAATTCTTTGTCACCGGCTTGAGGGGCTTCCTCCGCCTCACTCCTTCACGGCAGATAGCCTTCGTGTCCGTCCTTGTGCTATCCATCGGCGCCATGACCGCGGCATTTCACTTTATGAACAGGATTGACTATGCCGTTCTGTATTCTGATCTCGCGAGTGAGGACGCCAACACCATCGCACTCAAGCTCAAGGAGAAAAACATTCCCTATCGGATATCCTATTCGGGGGACCGCGTGCTTGTTCCCGCGAGCAGACTGTCGGAAGCGCGTATAGACATGGCCTCCTCGGATCTTACCCTGGGCGGGGGCGTCGGTTTTGAGCTCTTCGACGAAAAGACCTTCGGTGTCACCGAATTCGTCCAGAAGCTGAACTACCAAAGGGCACTGCAGGGTGAACTGGCCCGGACCATCAGCGGGCTTGATGAAATATCCGGCAGCCGGGTCCACATTGTAATACCTGAAAAATCAATCTTCGCCGAGACGAGACAGAATCCTTCCGCCTCGGTGGCCTTGAGAATAAAGCCCGGACGGAGCCTGAATCCTTCACAGGTTGAGGGCATCGTCAACCTGGTGGCACGCAGTGTGGAGGGTCTGAATCCGGATGATGTCATGGTAGTGGACAGTTCCGGGGTTATCCTGTCCAGTAAAAGGCCGCAGTCAGAGTTGGCGGTGATGACCAGCTCACAGCTGGAATATCAGAGAAGCGTGGAGCGGGAGCTGTCGGCCCGGGTTCAGTCAATGCTGGAACGTGTCGTAGGCAAAGGCAATGTCATCGCCACCGTATCTGCTCGTCTTGATTTTCAAAAGATCCAGAAAACAGAGGAATTTTTTGATCCAGAGGAACCTGTCATCCGCTCCAGCCATCGAAAAACAGAACGTTCCACCAGCGGGCGAAGGGGAGAAGAAAGCACAGTCGATCCAACCGGCCAGGAGGCCCGTGCCGAAAGGCTGGCAAGCACGGAAAGAACCGACGAAGTTATCCACTATGAGTTGGGCCGTACGGTCAGTACCAGCGTCAGGCCCCTTGGAGACATAGAACAGCTTTCCGTGGCGGTTCTGGTAGATGGAAGATACGGGCAGAATGAGGCGGGTGAGGAAGTTTATCAGCCGCGAACCAGCCAGGAACTGGTCCAGATGGACGATCTGGTAAAGAAGGCTGTTGGGTTCGATCAACGCAGGGGCGACCAGGTGGTGATCACAAACATAGCCTTCAAAAGAGCCGATCTGGCGGGAGAGGAAATCCCTCTTGAACGATCATGGAAAGACATCATTCAGGCATTTATGCCGGTTTTCAAGGCCCTTTTGTTGCTGGGGGCCCTGCTGGCGGTGGTGCTGTTAGTTCTTCGTCCCATCAGCAGGGTCATTGTCGCCGCGGGGCGGGAAACGGAGTTCCAGCATGCCCTGCCGGGTTCGACGGCGGCTTCCATCCCGGAGCTGGAGCGGCAGCGTGAACGGGCCGTATCAGCCCTGAACATGGACAACTTGAACATGGACGAGTCGGATGAGGTTGCCATGATTAAGGAAATGGCCCGGCGGGACTCCGGGACCTTCACGGAGCTGATAAGGAACTGGCTGAAGTAGCGCTCACTGCAGCTTGAATGAATGAACTGCGGGAGAAAACGTTTGCAATTAAGAATATATTCATGAAGCCTTTGATTTCAGTGCTTCTTTTGAGATGGTGATGTGATGACAAACCACGAACGAGCCGCAATCCTGATGCTTTCCATTGATGAGGAACAGGCCGTCGAAGTCATGAGAAACCTCAATGCCGACGAGGTGCGGCGGCTCGGTCTTTCCATGAGCCGCCTCAGAAACATCTCCATAGGCGAAGTGGAAGCAGCGGCCCGCGACTTCTGTAATCTTGCCCAGGACAAGGGTAAACGCTTTCTCCCGGTTCAAAATGAAATGATTGAGAAGATCATCGTCAAGGCCATGGGTGAAGAGAGGGCAAGGAAGGTGCTGGCCGTCATCGATGAAGAAAATTTCAGCCCCTATGTCAACCCTGTAATAGAAAAGCTGCGGGGGGTGGACCCGAAGATCATTCTGGAGTTCACGAAAACAGAGCACCCCCAGACCATAGCCCTCATACTGGCTCACCTGAAGCCTGATCAGGCCGCTGAAGTTCTGGAAGGGTACAAACCGGAAAAACAGGCCGATATAGTGCGTAGAATTGCCACGATCAAGAGTGTGCCACAGGAATTCGTAGAGGAAATGACCAAGGCGCTGGAATCGGAAATAATCATGGGGAGCTCCGCGGAGGAATCTTTCGGGGGAGTCAGTTTGACGGCGGAAATTATCAACCGAATGGGACGGAAGGCCGAGGGACCCATACTCAACATACTTGACGAGCAGAATCCCGATCTGGCCATTGAAATACGCAATAAAATGTTTACCTTCGAAGACATATTCAGCCTTGATGACGCGAGTATCAGGGAGATCTTGAAGGAAGTGTCCGGTGACGACCTGGCACGTGCTCTCAAGGTTGTTGACCCTGGTATGCGTGAAAAAATCTACGCCAACATGTCGAGGCGAGCCTCTGAAATGCTTGAGGACGATCTCGAGGTAATGCCGCCCATTCGCCTTTCCGAAGTCGAACAAAGCCAGAGACAGATAACTGAAGCGGCAAGGCGGCTCGAGAGTGAAGGGCGTGTCAGGATTGCCCACGGCCAGGAAGAAGATGAATTCGTCTAAAAAAATAATCAAGGCTGGAGAAGT
>JAQUQY010000112.1 GCA_028715865.1 Syntrophales bacterium | reverse complement strand
CACTGTAAAACGCAGAAAACCGGCCCTTCGGGAAAGGGCTGATCCTTTCAGGAATTTGGTTGAAACCTTATTTTCCGTTACGAGGTGCTGGAAAAATGTCCTGGTGAACAGAGAGGGCACTGGCAACGGAACCCGGAAGAACCATAGAGTCCTCATCACGCCTGATCGCGGAACGCTGGTTATGGCGGTCCATGAGCATGTTTTCTTCTAGCAGGAAGGATAAATAAATCAAAGTATAAAATTGCAGCCCGGAGATTCCCGAAAATAGGATGCGACTAATTGAATTTAATCACTGACGTTGCGGCATAAGGCAGGCAATCGGGAAGAGAAAACACCATATCCCATGATTATAAGGCTCTTTGACCGATCATTCAGGCTGTCGGCATGAGGCGCAGGGAAGAGGCGCTTCAAATGTAATCCGGAAGATGGCTGTGAATAATTTCACTCCCTGGACGCGCTCAGGTGACATTACCGGGGTCTTTCAAACCATGATCCCCCGCTGGGTATCCCGGGAAAAACGAAGGGCGCTCACCGGGTGTGATGCCCCCCCGTAGCTGATGTCCTCAAGGTCTATTCCCCGTTTGCGAAGGAAATCCTCCTGTCCTTTCAGGTGGCGCGCCGACTCCCTGTCCAGAACATATAGCATGCGTCCCCCCGCCTGGTGGTACAGTTGGCCGTATGAAATAGGAATGTCGCAGTTTACGTCCCCCAGGAGCGATTCCGCCACGGGTCCGGCCTTGCGCGGGCCGTTTGCCAGGAGAAGTACTGTCTTTGCCCGGTAGACCAGCTCAGCGCCCATGGATATGGCATAGCGCGGGCTTTCGTTCCAGGAAGCGAAGTGGCCGTCTGAAACTGCGTTGGCGATGGTGTTTTCATCGAGCTTCACCAGCAGCATACGGTTTCCCTCGAAGGGGATGCCCGCTTCATGAAAGGCTACGTGTCCACGGCCTCCCACGCCCACCACATGAAGGTCAATGCCTCCCGCTTCTTCGATTTTCCGCTCATAGCCATTGAGGATGTCCCGTCTGATCCACCGGAGATAGTCCGACCTGGCATCCCCCCTGATGACAATTGCCTTCCCTTTGTCCGTCCCCTGCTCTTCCCAGTCGGCCGGATTTTCTGCCAATTCTCTCTCCATGACATCCTGATCGATGATGGCTCCCCAGGGGACAGTGGTTTCGCTGATCTTGGCCGCCATGAGGCCGAATAATTCCTGTATCATGAAAAAGCTGTAGCTTTCCCTGTGCAGGGCGCGCTGCTGGGCGTTCTCTCCGGGAAGCCCCACATATTCATCAAGGTTGAAGCTCCTGATCCGTGAACTTTCGAAGGCGCCGCCGTTCGCCGCCTTGGCCAGGTGTTTGTACAGTCCCGTGGGGGTGTTCCCCGTTGCGAGGCCCAGGTTGTAATGATTCCCGCCGGAAAGGCCCTCGGTGATGTCTTCGATGACCATGCGGGAGGCGACTTCGCTCATGTGGTCAAAATCGCGGGTTACAATTACCTTGAATGACATGGAATGTTCCTCGAAACTGATTGGCTTGCCGATGAAATTTCAGATCTGCCGGCTCCGGAAGTCCCTATGCTCATTTCAAAAAACAAAAATGATCATGAGCCTGGACTCAGCCTATCCTGGCGCGAACAACTTCGGCTATGGCCTGGCAGTATGCCGCGGTCTCTTCGTCTGTGGGTCCCTCCACCATGACGCGGCACATTGACTGGGTTCCTGAGTATCGCACCAGCACGCGGCCGGCATCCCCAAGGCTTGCCTCCACTTCTTCTATTACTTTTACGATTTCAGGTATCGTTGTTATATCCGGTTTCGATCTTACGTCAACATTTACCATTTTCTGTGGATAGACTTTCATTATACGGCCCAGCTCAGAAAGGGGCTTCCCCTCCCGCTTCATGGCAGCCATTACCTGGAGCGCCGTCAGGATGCCGTCTCCCGCCGTGTGGTGGTCCAGAAATATTATGTGACCCGAATCTTCGCCGCCGATTACGGATCCCCGGGCCTTCATTTCTTCAAGAACATAACGGTCCCCAACCTTGGTGGCCACGTAGTCGATGCCGAGTTCCTTCAGGCAAAGGCCGAATCCGATGTTGCTCATTACTGTGGTCACCACGAGATTGTTTTTCAGTATCCCCCGCTTTTTCATGTCCCTGGCGCAGATGGCCATTATCTGGTCTCCCGTAAGAACAGAGCCCTTTTCGTCCACAGCGATGAGACGATCGCCGTCGCCGTCAAAGGCGAAACCCACGTCGGCGCCCGACCTCAGCACTTCCTCAGCCAGCGTTTCCGTGTGCTGCGAGCCGCAGTTGTCATTTATGTTTTCACCGTCGGGCTTGTCAAAAATGGACTCAATGTCAGCACCAAGTTCGAAGAAAGTATCCGGCCCGACCCGGTAGGTAGCCCCATTGGCGCAGTCAAGTACCACCTTCATACCTTCCATGGTAAATTCCTTGGGAAAGGTGCTCTTGAGAAAAACTATATAGCGGTCCCGGGCTCCGTCAATCCTGTAAACCTTGCCCAGCCGGTTTGGAGAAGGGTGGAGATGACCCATGTTGTTAGCGAAAATCAGCTCTTCAATCTCATTTTCCTTTTCGTCGGGAAGCTTGTACCCGTCGGAGGAAAATATCTTGATCCCGTTGTCCTGAAAAGGGTTATGGGAGGCTGAGATGACGATGCCCGCGTCAGCCCGCATGCTGGTGGTGAGAAAGGCGATTCCCGGCGTCGGCATGGGACCCACCTGGATCGCATCGACACCCATGGAGCATATCCCAGACACAAGGGCGCTTTCTATCATATAGCCTGAAAGTCGGGTATCTTTCCCAATGATAATCCTGGGCTGATGCCCCTCCTTTTTGAAGACATGGGCCGTTGCTTTCCCGATTTCCATGGCCATGTTGGCCGTCATGGGATACTCGTTGGCGAGGCCGCGTATCCCGTCAGTCCCGAAGAGTTTTTCCATTGAACCTTTCTCCTTGAAATACCAGGCTTTCTGTATCTGATGGCGCCGGACTAATGAGGCATTATCCCGCGAAATCGGAAAGTTCAGTTAACTATTTAAAAAGGCGTATCAATTCACGACCGCCACCGATAACCGGTGTTGTTTATATTATTCGTTATGAATTTTCAATATTTTTCTCTTTCCGTAATGAATAACCGACCTTGTTCCGTTGCCACTACCCGGGGAGGAAAAGCCGCGTAATTGAACTCACGCCGCGAAGCGCCTTACGCACCTAAAAAACATGCTTTCAAGGCATTTAACGACTGCCTCAAGCCATATGATCTCCATAACATACATATATGATTGCTAATTTGAGAAATCCGATACAGCCAGCATATTGTGGCACACATAGTGCGACACAATGACAACTATAAAAGAAAGCATATCAGAAAGGCGTCTCCTATGGACAACAGTCGGCAGGCTATCGTTTTTCCAGGCCAGGGAACTCAGAAAACGGGCATGGGAAAGGACTTTTATGAAAACAGCATCATCGCGAGAAATACTTATCAGGAAGCATCGGAGGCTCTTGGCTACGATGTGGCGGACATGTGTTTTGAAGAGGATGAAAGGCTTAACCTTACTGAATATGCCCAGCCATGTATTCTGACCACTGAAGTCGCAATGTACCGTGTCATTGATGATCAATGGGGGCTTAACCCTGTCTGTTTCGGAGGACACAGTCTGGGTGAGTATACTGCTCTTGTCACGGCAGGGGTTCTGCCCTTTCCCGAGGCCCTTCGCGTAGTGAGGGAGCGGGGCCGGCTAATGCAGAAAGCTACGCCCCTTGGAATGGGAGGCATGGCTGCCGTCATAGCCGAAGGTCTCGACATGGAAGAGCTGGGCTCCATTATAATGGATCTTCCCGTTGACATAGCAAACTGTAATTCAACGCGGCAAGTTGTAATAAGCGGCGAAAAAAACGGGCTCGCCGAAGCGGAAGCGCTTATAAGCAGCAACCTTGGAGGGAGGGAAGCCTTCCGTTTTGTTCCCCTGACTGTCAGCGCTCCCTTTCACAGCCGGTTTATGAAAGCCATCAATGAACCCTTCCGAAAGCTGCTGGAAGAAATAAAGGACCGGTTCAACACCTCCGCGGCGCACTTGGTAACCTCCAATTTCACCGGGGAATTTCACCTGAGCGACACGAAAACAATAATAGAATGGCTTGTGTCCCAGCTTTCGGGAACGGTACGATGGAAGGACAACATGAAGGCAATCGCCTCCCGGGCCGGGGATATTCTGGAAATCGGCCCCGGAAGACCGCTGAAAGATTTTTTCAAAACCATCAATGTTACCTGCAGATCCATCACAACTCTGAGTACCGCTGAACGCACCTTCTCTCAAGACGGCAAAAACACATAACATTTAGCCAGGGGATCTATAATAATGGATTTTAATCTTTCCGAAGATCAACGTATGTTTGTCGAAACGGTGGAAAAATTTGTGAAGCAGGACGTGCTTCCCCGTATCATGGAACTGGAGAAGGAACATGCCTTTCCTCTCGATCTTATCCGCAAGGCCTGGAACGCCGGACTGCTCAATCTGTCGATGCCGGCGTCGATAAGGGGTTATGAAGTTGACCTGATATCTACTGCCCTGATTGTGAAAGAGCTTTCTTACGGCGACACGGGACTTTCAACGTCGGCCATGTGCAACGATCTGGCCAACGTGGTTATCGCGATGCACGGCACGGGGGAGCAGCAGGAATCCTTTCTCCGTCCCTTCGCCGAAGAACCGCTCCTTGCGGCTTTCTGCCTCACAGAGCCCGGAGCGGGTTCAGATAACAGCGCCATGAAGACCTTCATCAGGAAGAGAGATGACGGCCACTACCTTTTGAACGGTGAAAAATGCTTTATCACCAACGCTTCTTTCGCCACCCAGTTCACGGTCTTCTGTAAGGTGGGAAAGCCTGACGGAATGATTGTAGCCTGCGTAGTGGTCCCCCATGAGGCTATTGCCAATGCCGAAGTGACTACGCTTCTCATGGGAGGTCGTGAAATCAGGCTGCCCGGCGGAGGGATCATAACCACAGGCAAACCCGAGGAAAAGCTGGGCCAGCACCTTTCAAACACGGCCACCGTCAGTTTCGAGGACGTTGTTCTCCCTGAAAACTGGATTATAGGCAACCGGCGCCTTGGATTTCACTATGCCGTTGACGTCCTGGATTACGCGAGACCCATGGTGGCCGCCATTGGCCTTGGCCTTGCCAGGCGGGCTCTTGACGTAACTCTGGACTACACACGGAATCGATACCAGTTCGGACAGCGTATATGCGATCTTCCAGTGGCAAGGAATACCCTGGTTGCCATGTGGAAAAAAATAGAACACG
>JAQUQY010000111.1 GCA_028715865.1 Syntrophales bacterium | reverse complement strand
CTTATTTATGCTGTCAAAGAACAATTTCTGAGTCGATGGCGCCGGCTCAGAGAAATTTTTGTCATAAACGGCGAATTGGAACGCTTCGGCTTCAAAATCGCCGCATGACTTCTTACGAGGCCATCAACATTGATGACTTCGTAAAAAGGCCGGATGCTTCGTTGGGCTTCATCCTTCGTCACTGCGACGCACCGTATGTGCGCCTCATTCCTCAGGATTTGCCCGCCTTGCCTGCGGACCTTTTTACGAAGCCATCGGGTTCGATCCTGATTTCCCGGGAAATCAGGATTCGATGCTTCCAGCGACTTTTTACGAAACCATCAACATTGCCTATATAGCCGGGGCCATAGGAATCCGCCGCCGATACCGTCGCAGCTAAACCGTGCCGAGGCAAACAGGAAAGAGCCCAAACACCCTTGACAATAAGTTAGAACAAGATTATAGTGCACAGGCTCTTGCACACCGCTGATTCAAGGTTGTTCCTGCCGAAGACAGGGAGCAATCGCGGCCATTCCGAATTTGCCGGAATATTCATAATTAATCAGCAAAGTACCCACTATCAAATTATGAGTGTCAAGGAGACTGTAATGAGCGAAACGTTCACCATTAACATTGACGGAAAAGAAGTCGAAGCAACGCCGGAACAAACCATCCTTGAAGCAGCCCGTGGACAAGGCATCTATATTCCCACGCTCTGCCACTACAAGGGAACCACTAACGTAGGCGCTTGCCGCGTATGTTCTGTTGAAGTCGAAAACGCCAGGTCGCTTGTTGCCGCGTGCACCATGCCAGTCAATCCCGGCATGGTCGTTAAGACCAACACAGAGCGCGTACTTGATGCACGCCGCCTGATTGTAGAGCTTATATGGGCTTCCGGAGACCACAACTGCCTGACCTGCGAGCAGAATGGAAGCTGTGAACTACAGGACCTGGTATATCGCATGGGAATCGAGAAGCCGCGTTTTGAAATCGATTCCCCGGGATACCCCCAGGAGATCTCAAACACCATGATCGCCCGCGACCTCAACAAGTGCATACTCTGCGGCAGATGTGTCCGGATATGCAACGAAGTTCAGGTCCACGAGGTCCTTGATTTTTCGATGCGCGGATCAAAGTCCAAGGTAGGGCCCGCATTCGACAGCGATTATATAGATTCGAATTGTGTCTTCTGCGGAGCCTGCGTCGACGCCTGTCCCGTGGGAGCGATCACCTTCAAACAGGCCCGCTTCCAGGGGCGCCCATGGGAAATTTCAAAGGTCCGCACCACATGCGCGTACTGCGGTGTGGGATGCCAGATGGATCTGAATATTTACGACGGTAAAATCGTGAAGGTAACCTCAGACCCGGAAGTCGGCCTTCCCAACCATGGCAGTCTCTGCGTGAAGGGACGATTTGGCATGGATTTCGTGCATCATCCAGATCGTTTGAAGACTCCCTTGATACGAAAAAAAGGGAAACTTGAGGAAGCCACCTGGGATGAGGCTTTCGACTACATCTCGGACAAGCTCGCGTCGATCAAGGAAGAGCACGGCCCGGACAGCATTGCCGGGCTGTCATCAGCCCGCGTCACAAACGAGGAGAACTACCTCTTCCAAAAATTCATGAGGGCGGTGATCGGAACCAACAATGTAGATCACTGTGCCCGTCTCTGACACTCTTCCACCGTGGCCGGTCTGGCCGCGACATTCGGAAGCGGCGCCATGACAAATTCCATTGAGGAAATCGGGGTGTCCAACGCTGTTTTCGCCATTGGAACCAACACCACGGAAAATCACCCCGTTATCGCTTCACACATAAAGCGGGCCGTTCGCCAGCGGGGAGCTAAGCTCATCGTTGCCGACCCCAGGGAAATAGACCTGGTAAAATATGCCGCACTTTGGCTGCGCCAAAAGCCTGGAACCGACGTGGCTCTGATGAACGGCATGATGAACGTCATTATCGACGAGAATCTGTACGCGAAGGAGTACGTGGAAACCCGAACAGAGAATTTCGAGGCCATGAAGGAGGTTGTGAAAAAATACACTCCCGAATATGCCGAATCCATCTGCGGCGTTCCCGCCGATGACATAAGAAAGGCGGCCCGCATCTACGCGGAGGCTGAAAAGGCGGCCATTCTTTACACCATGGGTATAACCCAGCACACGAGCGGCGTAGACAACGTCAAAACAATCGCCAACCTGGCCATGCTATGTGGAAACGTGGGCATCGAAGGCGGCGGAGTCAATCCCCTGAGAGGTCAGAACAACGTTCAGGGCGCCTGCGACATGGGATGCCTGCCCAATGTATTCACTGGTTATCAGCAGGTTGCAAGTGACGAAGCCAGGGAGAAATTCGAAAAAGCCTGGGGCGTTTCACTGTCCGACGCTGCCGGGCTTACCGTAGTGGAAATAATGAACGCGGCCCACGACGGAAAGGTGAAAGCCGTTTACATTATGGGAGAGAACCCCATGCTATCCGATCCCGACCTTTCCCACGCCGAGGAATCCTTAAAGCGTCTTGACCTTCTGGTTGTGCAGGACATTCTGCCCAGCGAAACGATGGAATACGCCCACGTGGTATTGCCGGCAGCATGTTTCGCTGAAAAGGAAGGCACCTTCTCTAATACGGAACGCAGAGTTCAAAGGGTTAGAAAAGCCGTTGAACCCCAGGGCCTGGCAATGACAGACTGGGAAATAATCTCAGGGCTTTCCTCAAAAATGGGCTATGCCATGGACTACGCCGATGCTGAAGATATCATGAGGGAGATTCGAGAGGTTACGCCGAGTTACACGGGCATCACATATGATCGGCTTGAAAAAGGCGGTCTTCAGTGGCCCTGCCCCACAGAAGAGCACCCGGGAACCATGTTCCTCCACAAGGACCGGTTTACAAGGGGCCTCGGTCTTTTCAGCGCCATCGAGCACCGCCCACCCGCTGAGGAAACGGACGAAGAATACCCCTTCGTGCTTACCACGGGCCGAGTCCTCTATCACTACCACACGGGCACCATGTCCAGGCTTTCCGAGGGAATTATGGAACGATGTCCCGAAAGCCTCGTGGAAATCAACCCCATAGACGCTGAGAAAATGGGGGTCGCGGAGGACAGCTTCGTAAGAGTTACTTCCCGCCGCGGTTCCGTGGAAGCGAAATCGGTCATCACAGATAGGGTTGCTCCTGGAGTGGTATTCATGAACTTCCACTTCAGGGAAGCAGCAGTGAACTTTGTAACCAACAGCGCCATGGACCCCATCGCGAAAATTCCAGAGTATAAGGTCTGCGCCGTGCGGGTGGAAGCTGCCTAGAGAAGAGTTTTTTGCGTAAGAACAAGGGGATTGAAACTTAGTTTCAATCCCCTTTCCCTTTGTATTTAATTTTTCTCACCAATAAAACCCATAGCGGGGGGGCTGGTAAAATTTAATCAGGCCCCCGGCGTCACCAGTTTTCTCGTCCTTTTTTTAAGCCTGCTGATTTTTCGTCTAAGCCGCTTAAGGCCTGCCCTGTCACTCTGAGCACGCATCTCTTCCCTTTTTTCTTTGAGAAGAACAATCTGCCCTTTCACTCCAGCGATGGTTTCCACGGCCTTTTCCATGACTTTTTTAATCGGAATTCCCCGGGATTCCTTTATAACCCTGAGTAGTTCATCTTTCTTCATAGCCGTAACGCCATGAAGCCCTTCAATGCCCAAGGCTATCTCCTTCAGTTCCTTGACAGTTAATTTGTCCAACGGTTTCTCTTCAGACATGGCTTCTCCTTTCTTATCCCCCCGGGTGATAGCAGCATAAGTGATGCCGCTACGAGCTCTTATACACAAAGTACCCTATAAAATCAAACGGGATGACTTTCATCAGCCTGACCATTTGTACTAAAGTTCAAGCTCCGTTGCCATTAAAGAGACAATGCTAAAATCGCGGAGACATCAAAAAATTTTTGTGCAGACAGGGAAAAACAGGTAAAAGATACCCCTCTCATTAAAAACTGTCCCGGGATCCTTGATGTCCGGAAGGGCTATCGCCATTGCCATGAAATTAGCGCGACATAAAAGAAAGGCCATGCTTCATCGCATCGGGAATGTTCTGCCCGCGGACAGGGACGGCCTTCTGCGTGAACTTAACCGCCTTGATATACAAAAGGGGAAGAAACCCGAAAGTTCCCTTATTGCTGAAAAATGGCGTTCTTTTGAGGAGAGGCTTGTCCGTGCTGAAAAGAAAAAAGGACTTCGCCTGAAACAACGGCCCGCCGTCATTTATCCAGAGGGCCTGCCCATACTGGAGAAACGAGCAGAGATTATTGAAGCCCTGCACCGCCATCAAGTTCTTGTCATCACGGGAGAAACAGGATCAGGAAAAACCACCCAGCTGCCCAAGATGTGCCTTGAAGCCGGCCTGGGAATCGACGGCATCATTGGTTGCACCCAGCCCCGCCGGATCGCCGCGGTTTCCATCGCGCGAAGGATCGCGGAAGAACTTGGTGTAGAACCGGGACAATCCGTAGGTCACAAAATTCGTTTTGAAGACCGAACTAACCGCCATGGCTACATAAAGATCATGACCGACGGCATTCTAATAATGGAAGCCCAGTCCGACCCACTCCTCCGCCGGTATGACACTCTAATAATCGACGAGGCTCACGAAAGAAGCGTCAACATCGACTTCATTCTCGGTATTCTCAAGAACCTGATCAAGGACCGTATGGACCTGAGAATCATCATCACCTCTGCCACCATCGAACCGGGAACGTTTTCAAGAGCCTTTGACAACGCGCCAATAATTGAAGTGTCGGGCCGGAGCTGGCCCGTGGAAGTGCGCTATCGGCCGGCAAGTCCAGCCTGCGATGAGGAAGGACCTGAAGGGTATGTTGAGGCGGCTCTCGCCGCCGTTGAGGAGCTTAAAAAAGAGCGACGCCGCGGACACATCCTTATCTTTATGCCCACGGAACAGGACATTCGGGATACCTGTAAAGTTCTTTCCGGAAGAAACTACAGGGACAGCCTGGTAATGCCTCTTTACGGTCGCCTGCCATCCGGCTATCAGCAGCGTGTCTTCAAGTCGACCCGTGAAGACAAGATCATCGTGTCAACCAATGTGGCTGAAACGTCGCTAACAGTTCCGGGAATACGCTACGTCATTGACACGGGGCTGGCCAGGATATCTGAATATCGTCCCCATACAAGGACCATGGGGCTTCCCGTGAAAGCTGTCTCCCGAAGCAGCGCCATTCAGAGGGCGGGCCGCTGCGGGCGCGTGGAAAGCGGCGTCTGCATCCGCCTCTATTCCGAGGAAGAATATGAGAGCCGCCCCTTACACACCCCTCCGGAAATTCTGCGCACCAATTTGGCCGAGGTCATTATCCGCATGATGCATCGAAAGCTGGGGCACATA